>JADIMZ010000073.1 GCA_017694335.1 Candidatus Pullibacteroides excrementavium | reverse complement strand
GTGTAACCGTATTCATTGACAACCACCCCGAATTTCTTCTTGTTCTGTTTGAAGAGTTCCAGCACCTTGTTGGCTGGCAAGCTTTCCGGAATGTACAGTGCCGGCTGCGCGATGCTCCGCAAGTCGAAGTCTGCATCGCTCTTGGATTGCATCAGGAAAATGTCCTTGACAGAGACCACCCCGATGATGCTGTCTTTATTCTGATCCACCAGAAGGTATTTGCTGAAATTGCTTTCCCCTATGGTTTTGAAGACAGTTGCCTTGCTGTCGTTGGTGTGCAGGACTACGATATCCGGGCGGCTGGTCATCAGCTCGTTGGCCCGTTTGTCGGAGAACCGGAAAACGTCCTTGAGCATTTCGCTCTCGTCCTGGTCCAGGACCCCGGCTTCCGAACTCTGATGCAGGATCAGTTTGAGCTCTTCTTCTGTAATGGATTGCTTCTGCGAGGTGGAAATCCCCAGCAGCTTATTGATTCCTTTTGTGGAAGCACTCAGGATGAATACAAACGGCTTGGCGATCTTGCTGAGGAACTGGATGAAGCGGCAGAAACTGCAGGCGTATTTTTCCGGATTGGCCAGTCCTATGGATTTGGGAACCAATTCACCAATCACAATCGACAAGTACGTGATGAAAGCCACGGTCAATACCATGGCCAGTTCGTCCGCGTAGGGCTGCAGCCAGGAAATGTGGTCGAACAGTTTGGCTACTTGATTGGCAATCGTGACCCCGCCGAAAGCACCGGAAATGATTCCGATCAAAGTAATCCCGATTTGTATCGTGGAAAGGTATTTTTCAGTGTCTTCCAATTGTTTGATAACCAATTTGGCCGCTTTGTTGCCCTTGGCTTGCATGTTTTCCAGGCGGCTTCGGCTCGAAGAAACCAAGGCGATTTCGTACATGGCGAAAAGGCCGTTCATCAATAAGAGAAGTATAAGAATCAGAAATTCCATGTTTTAAATTTGTCTTTTGGTTTTAAAGCAGGCTGTGTCTTATAAGGAAGCCTGAACCTTTTTTTTCTTTTGCAAGACAGGAACCCATCGGTAGTAGCGAGCTCCAGTCGCGGGAATGTGCCTTGGCGCTCGGCCTCGGCTTCTGCCGCTGGAAGAACAGCTTCATCTACATTCGTCGGCTCATCTTATCGGTTTGCTTGAAATGTCGTTGCATCTTGATTCTTTCGTGCCGCGAATAAAGGCGGCTCAGGAATGGAAGCGCCCGCATGAAGGGGTAGGCCATCGCGAACAGTTTGGACGGATATACCTTGCATCGGCCTTTGCGGATACCTTTGAATACCGCTTGTGCCACGCTTTCTGGCTTTTGACGCAAAAAAGGCAGCGGCGGGTATTCTTCCCGTGCGGCTTTGCAGAAAAAATCCGTCTTGGTGGCAACCGGATAGACCCGCATCAGCCGCAGCCAAGCCGGTTTCTCGTAGTCATAAGTCTTCAAGAAACCATCCAAGGCCGATTTGGTGCTGCAATAGAGCGCGTAATACGGCAGCGGTACCATTGCGACTGCTGAAATGGTGCTGACAAACAGTCTTTTCCGAAATTCTGGATTGGGATTCGTCTTGAGGTCGGTAAAGGCCTGCAAGGTGTATATTTGTCCTATTGTATTGGTTTCGAATATCTTGTGAATATAATTCCAGTAGTCATTGCCCGAAAGTCCTGATTCCTGCAAGCATTCCCGGTACGCAAACCCGGCGTTGGCAATGCAGACATCGACACCTCCCCACTGTTCTTTGGCATACAGGAAACAGCGGTCGATTTCTTCAGGCAAGGAAAAATCGGCTTGGAACGGGAAGATTACGCCCGTTTTTGATGGGATGGCCTCGGTATGCCGCGCTATGGCTAAGATCCGGTTCGTGCCGTCTTGGGCAAGAAGCTTGGTCAGATGCCATCCTATGCCGGATGAGGCTCCGGTCAAGAGGATGCGTAAATGAGAAGTTTCCATGTCAGAGACCGAGTTCTTGCTTGATGAGGATTACGGAAATGCGTCCTTTGGGATAACTTTTTTCGGTAATCAGCCAGGAATTGCAGATGCGGTCGGGACTTTGGCAGTCCATGCAGGTTCCTGTCTTGATGCAAGGCGTATGGAATCCGTTGTGTCTGGCCGCGTTCTTGGGAGCTGCAATGGTCCGAATCCGGTTCATCGCCGCTTCGATATCCGGGACAATCTTGTTGATTCCTACGAAAATGACTACGTTTTCCGGGCCGAAGTTGATGCCTCCGATTCGGTTTCCGATCATATCAAGGTTCACCAATTGCCCTTTTTGGGTCAAGGCGTTGGTTCCGGTTAGGAACAAATCAGCCAGCAAGGCCTGTTTGCGCCAGTATATCTTTTGCGTCTGGCTGAAAGAGGCATCAAATGTAAGGATAGGAACTTTATCAGACTGTTTTCCAAGCTCTTCCAATACACCGGTGGACCGCATGGTCATCGAGTCACCCCATGTATAGGTTCGTACTTGGAGGGTAGGGAGTATCTTTTCGAAAAAAATCCGATTCGCCTCTTGGGGGCTTTCGGCCAAATAAGCGTTGAACTTATTCTTTTGCAGTGCTTGGAGTGTGCTCTCTATAAGAGGGTCTTCCATGAAAGGTTAAAATAGGTTAAACAAATAATCGCTCTTCAGCGATTATTTTGCAAAAATAATGGTTGGGGGGCAAACTTCCAAACGGTAGTGCGCTTTGGATGGCTGTCTCGAATCGGTTCGGTTATTTCTACGATTATTTTGACATGCATGTCCTTTAGTATCGAAAAGCGCATCGGATGGTTTCTTCCTAAGAGACCTGCAAGATGTTGCAAAAATAGGGAAATAATGGTAATAATCAAAGGCAATGCTTGAAAACGAGTTATATAAAAGTGCGCTTGTCATAACCTTTTGTTTCGGAATATTCATTTGCGGCGGCAATACCGGTATGGTTTAATAGATTATACTTTTTTGTAAATCATAAAATTATAAATTCTATCCATTTTTATATCTTAGAATATTCATTATAGCAGGTCTCTTAGGAAGAGACGCGCAAGCGGCAGCATTCTTGAATGTTGCTACCCCTGGAAGACATTAGTGGTTGTCGGATATCGATCGGATTTTCAGGCAAGGACTTTGGGGGAAGTAGGAGTCTGTAGATTCTGAGAGATCAGGGGAAGCCGGGCGGAACTAATCTGCCCGGCTTTTTATTTTTCAGGATGGACGGAATCGTTTACATAGGGAAGTCTGCATTCCCTTACAAGCGACAATGTAGAAAAATTGTACCTTTACAACTTCGAGTCCGGGGCTAGGCAGGGAAAAGTGGTTCGGACTTTGTTAAAAGAAGTGTCATGGTACTGAATTATATTTGGATTTCCTTTTTTCTGATAGCTTTTGTGGTGGCGGTGGCAACATTCGCTTTCACAGGGGATGCCGGTGTGTTCAAGAGCATTATCGATGCCACTTTTTCGGCAGCGGAGATGGCCGTGATGGATATTGCATTGCCTTTGGTCGGCGTGATGACCCTTTGGCTCGGTTTGATGAACATTGGGGAAAAAGCCGGGGCAATTCGTTTCCTGTCTAAAATCGTAGGGCCTTTTTTTCATAAGCTTTTCCCGGAAATCCCGGTCAATCATCCGGCGACAGGCCAGCTGCTGCTCAATTTTTCGGCTAATATGTTAGGATTGGACAATGCGGCTACTCCTATCGGTTTGAAGGCCATGAGCAGCATGCAGGAACTGAATGCCAAGAAAGATACGGCCAGCAACGCCCAAATCATGTTTCTGGTCATTAATACATCCGGCCTTACGATTATTCCCATATCCATTCTGGCGCAACGGGCCATCCTTGGGGCGGCCAATCCTACCGATGTGTTCGTGCCCATCTTGATAGCCACCTACTGCTCTACCTTGGGAGGCATTATTTATGTGTCGATTCGGCAGAAAATCAATTTGTTCAACAAGACTGTCATGCTATGGATCGGAGGCTTGACCGCCGCCATTGCCGGTTTGATGCTTTATTGCATGTCGTTAGAACCAGAGGAGCTGGCCCGTTTTTCGTCTCTGATAGGAAACGGTCTGTTGCTGCTGATTATCACGGCTTTCATAGCAGGGGGATTCTACAAGAGAATCAATGTGTACGATGCCTTTATCGAAGGAGCCAAGGAGGGATTCACGACTATTATCAAGATAATCCCTTATCTGATAGCCATGTTGGTGGGAATTGCCGTGTTCCGGGCTTCAGGGGCGATGGGGTATCTGATTGACGGGCTTGCATGGTGCTTCAGTTCGATAGGGCTGAATACCGATTTTGTGGGGGCATTGCCCACGGCTTTTATGAAGCCTTTGAGCGGAAGCGGCGCCAGGGCGATGATGGTGGAAGCCATGGCAACCTACGGCGCGGACAGCTTCGTGGGGCGTCTCTCCTGCCTTTTCCAAGGAGCGGCCGATACTACGTTTTATATCATTGCATTGTATTTCGGATCCGTGGGTATCCGCAAGACCCGTTATGCCATTCAGGCCGGTTTGATAGCCGATTTGATTGGAGTCGTTGCTGCTATTTTTGTGGCTTATGTGTTCTTCCATTGAGAAGGCTGTTGGCAGACTGGGTTAACCGACTGTTTTGATGAATCATGGAGATGAGTTTCGCCGTGTTTGTTCCGGCGGAGGGAATGAAATTGTTTTAAATGGAGGGGGATGCCTTGGAAAGATAGGTTTCGATAGGCATCAGCCATTATAAAAAGAAGAGAATGAGAAAACTGCTTTTTATCTTGTTGTCAGCGTGCTTGCTGACGTATGTGCAGGCTCAGACGCCTACCGGATTCGGTACGGTCTTGGTGGAATCGTCCAATTCTGATTATGAATCTTTGCCGGTTATCAATCTGCGGAGTTCCGATTACCTGACGGTCAGTTTCGATGATTTGCTGGACAGGGACATGGCTTTGCGTTACCGGGTGGTCCACCTCAATACCGACGGCACGCTCTCCCCTTTGCGGGAAATCGAGTATATGGACGGAATCAACAAGACCGATATTACCAATACGAACCTTTCATTCAATACCCGGACCAATTACGTGCACTACGAATTCCGTTTCCCGGAAGGGAGGCGTAACGTGAAGGTGTCGGGGGCTTTCTGTTTCGAGGTTTTCGAGGCTTCGGATCCCGACAATGTGATGTTGCGCATTCCGTTCATGGTCTGCGAGCCTTCGGTTTTGGTGGATGTGGACGTGAAGGTTCCCCGGAGGGTGGAATGGAGGATGTCGCGTCAGGAACTGGCTGTGGTGGTGGATGCCAGCGAGTGTCCCTACCAGATTCTGCAAGCGGATAGGACATTGAAGGTCTTTGCCCAGCAAAACCAGAACACGACCACGATTCGTCAGCTGCCGATGCTGTTCCAGGTGGGTTCGCGCTACGAGTACCGGGACAAGGACGAGATGGTGTTCGACGGTCTGAGCGAGTTCCGGAACTTCGATATCCGTCCGGTGGAGCATTCGGGCTGGGGCGTGGAGACGACCTATATCCTGCGGGACCGCTGGAACGCTTTGCTCTTGAAGCAGAAAAGCCGGGAGTACAAGCCTTATATACAGGATGACGATATCAACGGGAATTATGCTGTCAAGGCCGAGCGTATGGACAATTCGGCTATTGAAGCCGAGTATGTGGATGTCCGTTTCCTGCTGGAAGATGTGGAACCGGTGGAAGGCCGGGATATTTATGTCGTGGGCAAGTTCAATAACTGGGAATGCACGGAGACCAACAAGATGGTTTATTATCCGGACATGAAGCTGTATTCGGTCACTTTGCCGCTCAAGCAGGGATTCTATGATTACATGTATGCCTGCGTGGAGAATGGCAAGCTGGATATGCCGCGTCTGGAAGGAAACAACCAGGAAACAGAGAACGACTATTTCGTTTATGTGTTCTACCGCGAGCCGGGGGGAAGGTATGATAAGTTGCTGGGGGTGGTCAAGGCCAACAGCCGGGACATTTAGCGGAGTGTCAGAACGGGCAATCTACGGCGTTGATGGGTGAAAATTAGAAGACAGGGATGTTAGAGAGGAGGAAATGAGGGGAAAAGTATTGATTGTAGGATAATTGACAATGGAAGAAGTCGTAAGGAAGTATTTTGAAGAATGGAAAGGGGAGAAACCGGCAGAGATGGGCTTGTTGCCGGCATCGGGTTCGCATAGGAAGTATTACAGGATTGGCTATTCCGAAGGCTCTGTATTAGGGGTTTATAATGAGAGCGAAGAGGAAAATGCGGCATACATTTCCTTTACTCGCCAGTTTCGGCAGGAAGGTCTGCTTGTGCCGGAACTTTGCCATGTCTGCAAGGACAAGAGGGTCTATTTTGTAGAGGATTTGGGCGATACAACTTTGTTTTCCCTGTTGCCCCATGGAGAAGCTTATCCTGGAATCCGTCAGGAAGACGGGAGTTTCAGTCCGCTTTTTGAACTTTACTGCCAAGTGTTGCGAGCCCTTTTGGATTTCCAGACGGCAGGCGGGCCGGCAGGTTTGGATTACAGCCATGTCTATCCGGTAGAGGCTTTCGACCGCGAGGCGATGCTTTGGGATTTGAACCATTTCAAATATTTCTTTCTGAAATTGAGCGGGATGGGGTTTTCCGAATCCGCCTTGCAGCAGGATTTTGAACGTTTGGCCGATTTGCTGGCACCGGAAACGACCCATTATTTCATGTACCGGGATTTCCAGTCGCGCAACATCATGCTCAAGGATGGACATGCCTGGTTCATCGACTTCCAAGGGGGACGCAAAGGGCCATTGGCTTACGATGTGGCTTCGTTGCTGTTCGATGCCAAGGCGAACCTTCCGGAGGAATGGCGTTCGGCCTTGCTGGACTATTATATCGAGGAGGCTTCGTTGCGTCTGGACACTTTCGATGCCGGGATGTTCCGTACTTCGTTTTCCGCTTGCGTGCTGATGCGGATCCTGCAAGCGATGGGGACATACGGTTTGCGAGGGCTTTACGAGCGCAAATCCTTGTTTTTGAAAAGCATACCTTTTGCGATTCGAAATTTGTCCCGCTTGGTGGACAAGGGACTGCTGCCATATTCCTTGCCGGAAATAGAACGTCTGATCCGGGTGTTGCGCGATTCGCATTGGGCTTCTTTCGACAAGCCTTTTTCGAGCCGGTTGAAATTGAAGGTGGGCAGTTTTTCCTATAAGAAAGGCTTGCCGGCGGCGGAAGACGAGCATGGTGGCGGCTTTGTGTTCGATTGCCGTTTCCTGCCCAATCCGGGTCGGGAGGAAGCCTACAAAGACTTGACAGGCCGCAGCCCGGAAGTGAGGGCCTTTTTGGCGTTATATCCGGAAGTGTCGGAGTTTCTGCAAAATTGTTTGCAAATGGTGCGTCCGGCAGTTCTGAAGTACATTGAACGGGATTTCGAGAGCCTTAGCCTGATGTTCGGCTGTACCGGCGGCCAGCACCGTTCGGTCTATTGCGCCGAGGAGATGGCTCGTTTGCTGAAGGAGAATTTTGATGTGCAAGTGGAACTCCGGCATTGGGTACATCCGGAATAAGCGGCCGGCATCAAAGCAAACTCGCTCGAAAGTGGAATAGGTTTCGTTTGCCGAGATCCGAGGCGGTTTTTATAGGAAGTTTGCAAGGACTTGATTTTTGAACTAATTTTGCAACTTTCTGCTGCATGTCGTGGTAGCGGCAGGCGCAGATACCGGATTATTCAAATAGAAAACAGGAAAACAATGGACAATACATCAGTGCATAACCCGCAGAAAGAGAATTTCGATTTATTGGACAGCATTATCGGTTTCTTCCGTTGGATCAAACGAGGATTGAAAGCTTTTTTTGTCAAAGGCATAGGACACGGATCGGTTTGGCTGCTCAATGTCCATATCCGGTATTTTTACATCTTCTTGGTTTTGTTATTGGGTTTGGGAACGTGGGCTTATTTGGAGAAAGATACCGAACCTGAACGCACGGAATACATAGGAACGGCATTCGTGTATTGCAATGGTTTCGATAATTTCACCTTGGATCAAGCCGTATTGAAGCTGGATTTGGCCATTCGGACAGGCGGGCTGCCTTATTTGATGGAAAATCTGGGCCTGAGTGCCAAGGAATGCCGTTTGCTGAAATCCTTGACAGTGGGCATCGGTGTCGATACCGATAACGACGGGATTCCCAATTCGATAAAATACGAAAAGAAATTCGAAGCCGACAAATACGAAAAAGGGGAAGTTCTGGAAAAGAAGAAAGAAGGCGAAATCATGGAACGTTACCCCAAGGCTCAGAAAATAGCGGACATGGCGGTGCTGGAGCTCAAGACCAAGGCCGTTAACAAGGAAACTTTCGACAAACTGGCGCAAGCCATTCTCGATTATTTGAACAATCTGCCGGACTTGCAGCGGATGTACAAGGTGTATGCGGCCAATTTGGAATATACGCTGGCTGCTTACAATACGCAGATTATGATGCTGGACAGCCTGCAATCCATCGAGTATCTGGAAAACTCCCGCAAGCAGAAAATGGCTTATGGCCGGGATTTGTACATGACGGCCATGCTGACAACCAATCGGGGAATATCGGTGGACGATGTGGAACGGCTTTCTTCTCCGACTACCTTCTATTATGGAGAAATCCTGACTCTGGTACAGGAAAGGAACGAGTTGCAAGCCCGGTTCGAGATGGCGGATTGCCCGGTGTCCACGCTTTCCACCTTTGTGCCCACTCAGCATCGTTTGCCGGATTACTGGTATATCTGGCCTATTGTCATCGCTGTAGCTGGGACGGGCTTGATTGGCGGCTGCATCGACAACCGCAGGAAGATAGGTGCTTATCTAAAGGAACAGCACAAAATTCGCTAAGGATAGTTTATATTCGGCGGAAAGGCGTTTCAGTCCCTTTTTATGGGTATTGGAACGCCTTTTTTTATTTGGCCGCCTTTCCTTCTTGTTGGAATCGCGGCTTTGCGGGAATTTCTCAGTTGACCACATGGATAGGATGCCCGGCGTAAAAGGCTTTGACGTTTTCGGCGGCCGTTTTCATCATGTCCAACAGGGTTTCTTCGGTATTGCCGCCGATATGAGGCGAAAGCACGACATTGTTCATGCCGTAGAGGGCTTCGGTGATATGAGGCTCGTTTTCGTACACATCCAGGGCGGCTCCGGCGATCCGGCCTTTTTGCAGGCAGTCTGCCAAGGCTTTTTCGTCCACGACCGGTCCGCGGGAAGTGTTGATCAGGACCGCGTCCTTCTTCATCAGGTTCAGTTCTTTTTCCCCGATCAGGTGGTGCGTCTGTTCGTTGAGCGGCACATGCAGGCTCACGATGTCGGCTTTTTGCAGCAGTTCTTGCAGGCTGAGCCGTTGATAGCCGGGGACTTCGGTGCGCGGGTTGTAGTAAACCACTTGCATCCGGAAAGGTTGTGCCATTTCGGCCAAACGCCGGCCGATTTTCCCCATGCCCACGATGCCGAGGATTTTCCCATCCAGGCTTCTTGAAGTCAGCTGGCGGTACTTCCACAAGGCTTCTTTTTCGGTCCGGATCCGGTGGTTGGTCTCGGCCGTGCGCCGCATCAGCCCCAGCATCAGGCTCATCGCGATTTCGGCGGTAGACTGGGTCACCGAATCCGGGGTATTGCAGACAGTGATGCCTTTCTGCCGGGCGTAATGGATGTCCACATTGTTGAATCCGGCACCTAAATTGCAGATGAGTTTCAGTTTGGGGGCTTTGTCTATCAATTGGTTCGATACCGGGAAGAGGCTGGCGATGACCAGGATTTCCACATCCCGGATTTTTTCATCCATGTCCCGGACCGAATATATCGGCTTGTCTTCGGCGAAGCAGACTTCTAAGCCTTGGGGCATATCGTGGAAAGTTTCATGGTAGTAGTCGGTATTGACAAGGATTTTCATTTGTGCAGGTTTTGATAGTGACGGGTTGTCGGGTGGCCGGTTCTTTGGGTTTGAAGGTGTTTGCCGCCGTCATTCAAGAAGCTAAGATAGCAAGTTTATAGGTAATATGGACAAAATCCTGCGGTCTTCCATTTATTGTTGTGGTTAAGAGGGGCGGGTTTATCGGTAATTGGGCGCTTGGTGGGGCTGGAATGGTTTTTTTTGTACTTTTATGCGGTAGCAGCTGCCGGGTTTGGGTAAAGGAGGTTAGGCGGGACGGGGTGAGCGGGTGGAGGAGGTGGATGGTTTGTTCCGTGTGTTTGAGGCGTTTGGCTGTGGTGCGCTACTCTCTGTTGGTTCGGAAAATAATTATCAAGGAAATGAAAAGATACTTACGGATTCTGATGTTGGCGGCGGTGTGCATGGTCGCTTATTCTTGTGATTACAAGCCTTTTTTCTCGGACAGGGCGCAATGGGAGGAAACTGAGGCGGCTTTCGCGCGGAAGAAGGCGTTTTTTGCGGACGGGCGTTTCTTTGCGGTCTTTGACGAGGCGGAGATGACCTCTGAAGAAAGGGAGGCGATGACGTTCTTGTATGCTTATATGCCGCTGAGCGATATAACGGATTATGAGGGAGAGTTTTACTTGGGCAATGTGCGGATGGCGTTCAAGGTCTGGAGGGAGATGCCGTGGGGCAAGGACGTGCCGGAGAAGGAGTTCCGGCATTTCGTGCTGCCGATCAGGGTCAACAACGAGAATCTGGATTCGAGCCGCTGGGTGTTTTATGATGAATTGGCCGAGAGGGTGAAAGGCTTGTCGATGTACGATGCCGTTCTGGAGGTGAACCACTGGTGCCATGAAAAGGCTATTTATACGCCGAGCGATGCGCGGACTTCCTCGCCTTTGGCGACGGTGAAGACGGCTTACGGGCGTTGCGGCGAGGAATCGACTTTCTTGGTGGCAGCCTTGCGTTCGGTGGGCATTCCGGCCCGCCAGGTCTATACGCCGCGTTGGGCGCATACCGATGACAATCATGCCTGGGTGGAAGCCTATGTGGACGGGCAGTGGCATTTCTTAGGGGCTTGCGAGCCGGAACCGGTCTTGGATCTGGCTTGGTTCAACGACCCGGTGGCGCGGGGGATGCTGATGCACACCAAGGTCTTCGGGCTGTATCCGGGGCCGGAGGAAATCATGCAGGTGACACCTTGCTATACGGAAATCAATGTGATTGATACTTACGCGGAGGCGGCACAGGTTCGGGTTCGGGTGTTAGACAGGGATGGCGAGCCTGTGGCGGGGATTCCGGTGGAATTCAAGCTCTACAATTACGCGGAATTTTATACGGTGGCCACCAAGACGAGCGACGAGGCGGGCATGGCTTCGCTTTCGGCCGGCAAAGGGGATATGTTGGTCTGGGCGGCGAAGGAGGGCCTTTTCGGCTTCCGCAAGGTGTCTTTCGGCAAGGATTCGGTGGTGGATTTGGTGCTGGAACACAAGGTGGGCGAGGAGTTTTCGGTGCAGATGGACATTGTGCCGCCGGTAGAAAAGAGCAATCCGGTGAAAGTGAGCGCGGAACAGAGGGCGGAGAACAACCGGAGGCTGTTAGTGGAGGATAGTATCCGTCATCTTTATGTAGCTACGTTTTATACGGCGGAACGGGCGGCGGCGCGTTGCTTGGAACTGGGTGTGGATACGGCGGCTTTCGTGCCGGTCTTGGTGGGCAGCCGGGGAAACCATGCGGAAATAGACGCTTTCATGGAAGGTGTCGAGCCTGGCAAGCGGGCGGAAGCGGTGGCATTCCTGCGGGCGTTGAGCGAGAAGGATTGGCGGGATGCGTCTTGCAGCGTGTTAAGGGCGCATTTCGATTTTCGTTTTCCGTGTTGGGCGGAAGCGGGGGAAAAGGATGGAAGTGCCGGTGCTGATGTTGCTGCTGCTGGTGCTGGTGTCGGTGGCGGTGGCGGTGCTGGTGCCGGAAAGGCTTTGGCAGCCGGAATGCGGCGGTATTCGGACGAGACCTATCTTCGCTATGTGATGAACCCGCGCGTGGAATACGAGATGCTGACGCCTTACAAGCAGTATTTTGCGGAAGTCTGGCCGGAGGAGCAGCGGGCGGAATGGGCGATTGATCCCTCTGCGCTCTTGCGATGGATGGCGGACAGTATCCGAATTGAGAATGACTTGAATTTGCAGGCGATGCCGATGTCGCCCCAAGGGGTGTATGAGGCGAGGGTGGCCGATTTGCGGAGCTACAAGATATTTGTGGTGAGTGTGTTGCGGAGCATGGGCGTGGCCGCGCAGCTGCATCCGGTAACGGGGAAAGTGGAATACGCTTTACAGGAAGGCCGTTGGCAGGGATTGGATTTGGGGACGATGCAGGGTGGTTTTGGGGGCGTTTCTTTGGGTTCTGCTTCAGGGAAGGATGCCGCCGTTTTTGGGAAAACTGCCACGCAAGGGAAATTGCAGCTGTTTTACAGGCCGCTCAGAACGTTGCCTAATCCGCAGTATTATTCGCATTTCACCTTGTCTTGCTATGAAGATGGGCGGTTGCAGTTGCAGACCTATCCGGAGGGCGGCAGTTCGTGGAAGAACTTGTTCGCTTTGCCACACAGCTTGCCGGGAGGATATTATTTATTGGTGAGTGGAACCCGCTTGGCCGATGGTTCGGTGCTGGCCAATCTGTCGTTTGTTCCGGTGGAAAAAGGCCGGATTAAGCATTCGGATTTGGTGATGCGGGATGACCCCTCGGCCATCAAGGTGATAGGTTCGTTCAATTCGGAAAACAAGTATTTTGATTTGGAAAGCCGCTCGGTGAAGAGTGTCTTGGAAACGACGGGCCGGGGCTATTTCGCGTTGGCCGTTTTGGGGGCCGGAGAAGAGCCGACCAATCATGCGTTGCGGGATTTGGCCCGCTTGGCGCCGGATTTGGAAGCCTGGGGACGGACGTTGCTCTTGCTTTTCCCGGACGAGGCGGCCTATCAGTCGTATTTGAAGCATCCCATCGAGGGGCTTCCGTCCACGGTTCGCTTCGGCATCGACCAGAATGGCGTGATTGAAAAGGAATTGGCAACGAATCTGCGGTTATCGGAGGGCAAACGGCCGGTGTTCGTGGTGGGGGATACTTTCAACCGGGTGGTCTATGCGAGCCAGGGCTACAATACGTCCTTGGGGACGATGTTGGAGAGGTTGGTTCGTGAATTGTAGCGGCTGTCCAGTGCCTATTCCGGTGCCGGCTTGCATCAGGCAGGTTCTATGGATAGGTCGAGGTATAGACCGAGGCGATTTTTGTCGGACGAGCTAAATTTTACAAGTCGGATTAGAGAGGGGCAGGCCTCCATTTTATGGCTGGCTGTGAATCTTTGAAGGATTATGAACTTTGTGAATATGAATGTGTTGAGAGTCTTTTTCTTGTCAGCGATGGGGGCTTTTGCGGCTTTGATGGCCGATTTGCAGGCGGGGAATCCGGTTTTGCTGCCGGAGAGGACAGGGACGGCTGTTGTCGGAATGGAAGAACCTATCGACGATGATTGCCGGTGCGAGTGTATTCCCTTGTACGGCAAGGTCAAGGTAGTGGAAGCCTTTGCCGATTTCAAGGTGAAGATTGTCGGTTCGTTTCCGGATTTGAAAGTGAAGACCGTCTCGGTTTTTGCCGACGAATGCGGGGAATGGCAGTTCGTGGAGAGCTTCCCTGACTTTACCGTTCAGTTTGTAGAGAGTTTCCCCGACTTTACGATACAGTTCGTGGAAAATTTCCCGGGGCTTTGAGTGGTTCCATTACGAATGGCAACATCGGGCAGGAGGGCTTGTAAATTAGTTGTTATTGTTTGCTTCGGCCTCGGTTGTCAAGGCGGTGAGCAACAGGCCGAGGGCTTGGATGCTGGCGCGTTCTATATTGCGTTCGCGGTCGGAAGAAAAGCGGCAGAGTTTGGTGAGACAGGTTCGAGGCGTGGCGACTGCGATCCAGACGGTGCCGACCGGCTTCTGGGGCGTGCCACCGCTGGGACCTGCGATGCCGGAGGTGGAGATGGCGTAGTCTGTGCCGAACTTGCGGCGGACGGACTGCGCCATCTCGATGACGGTTTCCTCGCTGACCGCACCCTGTTGCCGGAGCGTATCCGACTGTACGTCTAAAATGCTTTCCTTGATTTCGTTACTGTAGGCAATCACGCTTCCTTTGTAGTAATCCGAGCTGCCGGGCACGGCGGTGATCAGATGCGCCAGGTATCCGCCGGTGCAGCTTTCGGCCGTACTGAGGCTGCGGTCCTGCCCGCGCAGGCGGCTTCCGATATGGGCGGCGAGGCTGTCCGATTGCGGGCCGCCGGGTATTATAT
>JADIMZ010000072.1 GCA_017694335.1 Candidatus Pullibacteroides excrementavium | reverse complement strand
GAAGATGGTCCAACCATTTTCTCAAATGGATCTATTATGAATGGAGATTATACAAACTTTAACCTCCCGAACCTGATTGAAATATAAAGGCATAAGTCGGATATAGATTTCAAATAGATAGTAATATTGCTTGCAGCCCTTTGGAGGAACCGGAACTGGAAAAATTCAAAGAGGCAATCCGTTTGCATTTGGGTTACAACGATATCCTGTTCGGCATGAAGACCGTGGAGCATGGCGACCCCCATCTTGAAGTCCTCTTGTTGCTGAACCGGCGATGCGTTTCTGCTGTAAAGTGAGACTTGTCGAATCCCCAAGAATAGGTGGAAATCGGCTCGGAGTAGGATGCGGAACGTGCGAACCAGAAGAGGAAAATCAATGCGCTGTTAAATGTTTTTCTTGCATTCGAGCAGCTTATGTTCGTTCAGTGAAATTTTCTCTTCTGGTCGAATGGGGTGGGCGATTCCTTGCTCAAGCAGGAATTTGTTGCCGGAGTTCAACTCGTTCCAATGATTATACTGTACCGCATAGAGCTGTCTACGGGTGTTGTTAGCATATTGTTGCGCGAAACGCACGGCGTGCATGGTTCCGCTGAGGATGGAGCATTGCGCCACGATGACCGAGCGGGGCAGCGCCACCTGCATGCGGCAGCGGGCGACCAGCCTTGTGGGGTTGGCTTTCATGCCGAAGGGGTGTTCCGAGAGGATGGCTCCCCCTTTTTCCACAATTTCATCCTGCAAGGATTTGTTTGCTTTGGGATGGGTGATGTCCAATCCCGAAGCGACGATGGCCAAGGTCGGGCCGCCTGCATCGAGGCAGCCCCGATGGGCAACGGTGTCGCATCCTAATGCCAATCCACTGATAACGATATGGTTTTGTTCTCCTATTTGCCGGGCAAAATGGTATGCTGTATCTTGTCCTTGAGTATCGGCAGCACGTGCGCCGATGATGGCAACGCAATCCTCTCGATGGAGTAATTCCTTGTTTCCCGACACATGGATAAGGGGAGGAGCCTCGTTGCGGAGATTGTAGAACGGGCAGGGGTAATCTGTGGAATAATAAGGGATAGTGGTCACACCTGCCTGGGCTTGCTTGTCCAGTATCCGTTTGGCTTTGTCTCGTGCGGCACTTGCTTTTGCCGCAAGGTCCTTCCAGTGTTCTGCTTCTTCCAAGCTGGCGGTTATTATTTGCCGGGAAGAGTATCCCGAAAGTTGCAGGCAAAGCAATTCTTCGATGGAAAGATGGTGCAAGCCGAGCGCAAAGTCCGAACTTTGTTTGAGCCTCGCCGAGTCGTGGTCTGTCTTTGATGCAAAACTTGTTTTCGAGACGTAGCCGCAACGATAACGAAAATTGGGCGCGGAGCGGGACATGTTCGAGGATGGTTGCGGCGGTGGGGGATCGTTGTGACCCGTTTTCGCCGATAGCGTGTTCTCTGGTTGCGTGGGTGCAATGGAAGCTTTTTGATTTGGCATATTCAATGAGTATGGATGCGTCGCCTGTCAGGAATTGCATTTGAAAATACGTTTCTGGTTCTCGTTCGACATCGCTTCTGTACCGCCATAGTAAGTGATTTCCCAAAGTAAACCGGCGGTCAGTTCCACCGGGGATATTTGTACGTCTTTATCAACCACGATTTCCATGCCTATGCTTTCCGCCCAAAGAGGGTGGCACGACAAAGGATAGCATCGGCTGTTCCCTTTTTTCGTATAGACGGAACAGTTCATGTCTATCATCGGCGTGCAACTTTCCCAGCGGCATCCCAGGCGGATATAGTAGTGCGATGGGGTCGTTTTTGTTTCTTTAAGTGATTGATAAATTCTCCGCCAGTCTTCTAGTTGGAGCCGTGCGGCTTGTTTGGGCGCATTCCATTGCCATAAGGCTTTGAACGCCGGGGCTATTTCATCGAAACTGTATTGTTCAAGTAGCGTTTTGAAGGTCATTTGCCGTTTTTTTCAGGTTTTCTGTGCAAAGGTACTCGTCCTGAATGCCAAATTATGGCAGATGATGGGGTGGATTGTGCGAACTTGGGTGATCTTATTGTTGGTGAGGTGACTCTCATTGGATGTTTGGCTGAATCAAAACGTTGTTAAGAAACGTGGGAAGAGAGAAAATATGGCGTTGTGCCAAGATATGACATACGAAAGGTATAACTTTGTATCCATATAGAGGAAATGACTGGTAAGACGTTTTCTTAAATGACATGGATAGTCGGGATGTATAGGGTGCAATGACCTTCATTCTTGGCTGGAATGTTGGACTATTATATTTGGTAAATCATGCAAGGATTGAATTTCATAGCTATAGATTTTGAAACGGCGAACAGTAGCCGAGCCTCTATCTGCGAGGCAGGAATTTGCGTGGTCCGTGATGGCAGCGTGCAGGAAACCCGTTCCTGGCTTGTCCGTCCGCAAGGCAATGAATACCATTATGGGAACATTAATATTCATGGGATTCACCCGGAAGACACGGAGAATTCGCCGGAATTTCCCGAGGTTTGGGTTGAGATTTCCAAATATCTTAAAGAAATTCCTGTGCTTGTTGCTCACAATGCCCTATTCGACATGGGGTGCATTCGCCATTCCTTGGAGCTATACGGCATAGAGAAGCCGGAAGTGTCCTATTATTGTTCCTTGCGTGCAGCTCGGAAAATCTATGATTTTGAGCGTAACAGTTTGGATTGCCTTTGCGACCAATTGGAGATACCTTATGGTCAACACCATCGTGCGGGCGATGATGCCGAAATGTGCGCCCGCTTGTTCTTGCGTGAAATCCGGGACGCAGGTTGGTGCGGGTTGGAAGAGATGGGGTACTGTAGTGGGAAGTTGTGAAGGAGCTTTTGCGGAGCTTATAAGCGCAGGTTCAACCCGGCAAGCAGCGTATCCGGTTTGAAATTGAAAACCGCGTTCATTTCGCCCGCCATGCAAAGACCGCAATCCTCGCAGATACCCGCCTGTTGCCCGGCGCAAAGGGAGCGCGTATGGTCGGCGTAAATGAAGTTCGTGACCCAGCAATGTCGCTTGAAACGGTTGTGCTTCATGAGTTTGAGCCCGGATACGGAATTCATGATAGGATAACCGGCTTTTTTCATGGCAATCACCTTGTCGATGACCTCGATACGTTTTTCCTTGCTAATCATCAGGTTTTCCGAACCGGGAAAAGGAGTGTAGAAATTTATCGAGATACTTTTAATGGCAGGATTCCCCTTGACATAACGGATGGTCTCTTCCACGGCATCTCAATTGTATTTGTTGACCACCATATTGACGCTCAAATGCTTGTGCCCGCATTCGGCAATATTTTTTTCCAAACGGGCAAAAGTGCCTTCGCCCCGCACCATCTCGTGGTATTTGCCGTACCCGTCCAGGCTCACCCAGATACTGTCGGCATGGCTACCGGCAAACGGAAGTTGGGCATTGGTCGTTATCGTGACCGAAAAGAAACCGACCTCCTTGGCCAAATCAATCACATCGTTAATCCGGTAATCCCCATCCTTCCAAAGCATGACTTCCCCGCCTTCCAGATCCACGAAACGCGAACCCAGACGGTACGAATATTCCAACTCCTTCCGTATCTCCTCATATGTCATGATGTTGGGCTTCTCTTTTGCATAGACGGCACAATGCTTGCATTTGAGGTTGCATTGATCGGAAATGAAAAGCACGGTTTGCAAGGGACGTTTCCGACCCAGGAACCTGGCACCGGTAAACCATGAAGCGAGATAAGTAAGTTGTCTGATTTTCATTGTCTTTTACTTTGAGAAAAAAGGAAGGCTTTGACAGACCGGAATCGTCTCAAAAGGAAGTGCAAATTTTCAGGACGACATTTACAACCAAAAGGATAAGTCCGAAGAAAGACATCAGGTTCCGCGCCAAAAGCCAGCGCAGCATGAACCAGTCGATTCCGGCTTTCCGGTAGGCAGGAAAATTACCCATCGGACCCATCCAAGGCTTCAAGACAATATCCGTATGCATCCCGTCCACGAAATCCTTGAGCGAACGCCACAGATAGACAGCAATCGCTTGTCCATCCGGGCATCGGCCTGACGGTCCAAAACCGAATGGGAGTAAAGGATATTGGTGACCAAAAGCCCCATCGCCGTGCTGGTCAATAGAATCCGCGCATCCAGTATACCGCAGGCCGCATATTGCACCCCTATCATCAACAGGGGTCCGAACATGAGTCCCACGATGAGTTCCCCCAAGCCGTGGTAGGCCAAACGGAACGGCCAACCCGAATAGGAAATGCCGAGGAACGCCCCCACCAAAGCGATGTACAACGGAAAGGTTCCCCGGCCATAAACGATGACGGCTCCCGCCACCATGGAAACACCCAAGAACGAGACAATAGCCATCTTCAGCTCTTTCAACGAAGCCTCTCCCGAACTCAGGTAAGGGTATTTGGCAATCCGGGCCCGTATGCCTTCGGAGGCCATCCGGACCCGTTTTTCACCGCTGCCAATCTGATAGTCGAAATAATCGTCCGCCAGGTTCATGCCCAAGTGGGCAGCCATCACACCGAACAGCGCCACCAAGGCGAACCCGACGGAAAAGCCTTCGTATTGCAAAGCCATGCCGATAGCGACGATACCCGGCAACAGCTTTGCGGCAAGGCAATGGAGCGTGCATTATGCAGCCATGTCGCGACGGTGTTCATGACTACAAACCGAGATCTTTGAAGGTTCGCGGGGCGGGTACGCCGGGCAACGGCTTGCGGTCCTTCAGCTGTTCCATTACGGTCTCGATGGCCTTGTCAAGCTGCTGGTCGATACCGGCCTGTTCCTTGATGGGATCGTTGTCAAGCAGGATATCGGGGTCGACCCCGTGGTTTTCCACGATCCATTGGCCGGTCTTGGCATCGTAATTGGTAAAGAAAGGCACGCGGATATCGGTTCCGTCCATATAGGGCAGCGACCCGGAAATGCCGATGATGCCGCCCCAGCTGCGGGTGCCGATGATGGTGCCGATTTTGTTGGCTTTGAAGCTCCAAGGGAACAAATCCCCGTCGGAAGAAGAGTATTTGTTGATCAGCAGCACTTTCGGCCCGTACTGGGTAGCATCGGGAATCGTCCCGATTTGGTCAGTGCCGCGGCCCATCGTCAAACGGTAAGGATGGCGCAGCAGGCGTTCGATAATCATCGGGGATACGTTGCCGCCCCCGTTGGCCCGGTCGTCGATAATCAGGCCTTCCTTGTCCAGTTGCGGATAGAAGTAGCGGGCGAACTCGGTCAAGCCTTCCGGCCCCATGTCGGGAATGTAGATGTAGCCGACCCGGCCTCCGGAAGCCGAATCCACCCTGCGGATATTGTTCTGGATCCAGTTGTAGTGGTAGAGCGGGTATTCGTCGGCAATCGGGCTCACTACGATCTTGTGCGAACCTTCCGCCTTGGGTTCGGAATTGATGGAAAGTTCGGTCATCACCCCGGCC
>JADIMZ010000071.1 GCA_017694335.1 Candidatus Pullibacteroides excrementavium | reverse complement strand
GGACAATCGGCCTTGCGCTCGGATAGGGTTTTCGTTTTGATTTTTGCCTTTCAGGTTTAAAATGCAAGAAATCCGCGAAGTCTCTTTGCACCCCTTGTGACCGATGGCATCCTTGCCAATCTTTGCCTCCTTGAACCCAAATACCGATGCCCGGTTCGGGTTAAAACCGATAGCATATGATGAGGAAAGAACAATGCAACAGAAGCGGACAGGGACAGGCTGCCGCTTTGAAAACTGTCGCGAGAGGGCAACGCGGCAGGCCCAAGACGATGCTGTGCTGGCTTGGAATTCTGGCGGAAGAAGCCCGCGCGGAGGGCAGGCAACGCCGCGCGGAGATATGGCGGACCACCTTTAACAGCTTCTCCCGCTTCCTCGGCGGCAAGGACATCGGCTTACGTCAAATGGAGGGCCGCCTCATGCAGAGGTACGAGAACTGCCTGCTGGCCGGCGGCCTCTGCCCCAACACCACCTCCTTCTACCTCCGCAACCTGCGTTCGGCCTACAGCAAGGCGGTCAAGGCCAAGCTTTGCCCTGCGCCGCGGCAGAACCCGTTTTCGGAGGTCTATACCGGGGTGGCCAAGACGCGCAAGCGGGCGGTCTGTGCCGATACTTTGCGGGCTATCAGGAAGTTGGACTTGGATGGGCGGCCCGATTTGGATTATGCCCGGAACCTGTTCCTGCTGAGCTTCTACACGCGGGGGATGGCGTTCGCGGACATGGCCGGGCTGAGGCGGAGCGACCTGAAGGAAGGCATCCTGTGTTACGTGCGGCGCAAGACGGGCAGGCCGCTGTTCATCCACTGGGAGGAACGGATGCAGGAGACGGTGGAAGCCCTGTGGAGGGACGCGGAGGCGATGGGGGCTGCTGTCCGGCAGCGGGGAGGGAAGCGGCTTTCCCGCCGCGATGCCGGACAGCTTGCTTCTAACCGGGGTGCGGGTTGCCTCGGGGCTGGCGCAATGGGTGGAAAGGGAACGGCTTCGTCCCGTGCCGGAAAGGATGCCGATGGGGACGGTTACCTCCTGCCGATTGTCCGCGACGGGGAAGCCCATGCCCGGTCTGCTTACCGGAACGTGCAGTACAAGGTGAACCAAGGCCTAAAAGAGATAGGGAAGATGCTGGGCTTGAAGATGCCGCTGACGATGTACGTGGCGCGGCATTCGTGGGCGAGCCTAGCCAAGGCCAAGGAAGTACCGCTCGCAATCATCAGCGACGGCTTGGGACATGCTTCGGAAAAGGTCACGCGAATCTACCTTGCCACGCTTGACATGAACGCGGTGGACGAGGTTAACCGGATGATTATAAATGGGATATAGAGGGCTGGCAAATCTCTTGGCAAGAGATACTTGAAGACGGCAACAAAGGTACGAAAGTTTCTGAAACTGCGAATTTTTCAATAGCCGGAGTATCTCTTTCCAGACAACAATCCCGCATCCAAGGTCGCATCCTGTGTCCATGCAAAATGTTCTTTTACTGAGGATTGCCGACACAAAAGTATCTCTTGCCAAGAGATACGGCGCGGGCAGGCGGAATGGTCCGCAAGGCAATGGACTAAAACAGTTTAACCAAAGAAAGGAGTTTTTATGACAACATTGTTGGATACCGTCAAAGAGGATGTATGCCGATTCCTGGACGAAAACGACAAGCTGCTGTTCAACGAGCGCGACCTGCAGATGAACCTGGCTATCTATCTGAAAGAACGGGGGCATTACGACAGGGTGGAAGTGGAATACTACATCCCCACGGAGATACTGCCGGACTACAAGAAGCTGGATCCAAAGAACGAACGCCTGTACCTGGACATCGTCGTGGTCAAGGATGGAATGTATGTTCCAATCGAACTAAAATACAAAACCAAAGAGACGGATTTGAAGATAGAACGTTTTGGAAAATTGTGTACAGAAGCCTCGGACGACACAGAAAAAGACGTTTTGAAAAATCAAGGCGCACAGAATCTTGGGAGATATAACTTCTGGAAAGATGTCAAGCGCATAGAACTTGTCAAACAAAAATTCGATGCCGTTCTCGGTGGTGTGGCCGTGTTTGTAACGAATGACACTTTATATCTGAAGCAGCCCACAAAACGTTCGAGCAATATTCTGTTCAGCATGGCTGATGGCAAGCATCTAATGCAAAAACATTGGCGAACGGCAGATAGCAAGCTGGCTAAGAGGTATCCGAATTTTGAGGTAGAAAAGGAGTACTCTATCCAATGGCGCAAAAAAGATGTTGCCCCTAATGTGCAACTGCACTATTGCACCTTGATTATTTGACAATTCTTCGAGAAGAAAGCATTTTTAATTCAATTCAATTTAATATACAACAAAAGACATCAAAATGAACTGCAAACACTTTTTATTGGTCATGGCAATGACCGTAATGTCGGTTTCTGTCTTTGGGCAGACCCTTCATCCAAAACAAAAAGCCAACGGCAAATTTGGATATGTAGATAGCACTGGGAATTGGATTATCAAACCCAAATTCTCCGCAGCGGCAGAATTTGTTGATTATGGGGGACTATCTTATGCCTTGATTGAAAAGAAAGGCAAAATCGGCTTAATCAACAAGGCCGGTGATATTGTGATAAAACCTCAGTATAAGAAAACGCATTTCATTCCGGAATTGTCCACCTATGTTTTTTTTCGATATGATGAAAGCCTTGGTCTCCCAATCGATTGCTTTGCATGTGATGAAGGCTTGAAGTTCCAAGTGGAAGAATTCCACGTATGTCAAAAAGAGTGGTACACCGTAACGAGTTTTACGGTACGTTCGCAATATGCTGATGATGGAACCCCTTTGGCCCTTGGGCTTCTTACTGCCGTAACCGGAATTCCTTTTGGCTATAACGCACAGTCTTTGTCTATGCAAGCGTTGCTGGATAATTATTTGCAAAAAAACTTTGGCCTTGGCAAGAATAAGGATTTTACCAAATATACCAGTGTCGCCATATCGTTGAATACCCCGGTTACTGTGGATGGCAAAGAAACCCGGAAACTTGTTTTCAATTCAAACGAACATAAGATATTTTATAGCAACAACGTGATTGCATGTGCCGAAGAAAGACCAAAAGAACATTGGAACAAAGATAACTATGGAAATGGATACCTGATAAAGGACGGGAATGTGGTGGTGCACGATTCGGTAGTGGATTGCTTTGAGACCTCGCCTTCCTCTAATAGAATTACGACTGTGTGCATAGGGGATTTCAAGGCATGCATATTAAATGAACGCATATATCAGCAATTTGAAGGAATACACAAGAAATGGTATAAGGATCTTGAGACAGGCAAGTATGGTTTGGAACTTCCCATGCATCCTAAGGAGCAAGGATTATTCATATACGATTCTATAGCTATCGTTGAAGGAGGTTATTTTGCAAATGGAAGTTATGATGAAGAAGATTATATATTTCTCGTCAAGGTAGATAATGCATGGAAAGTTAAAATAAAGGAAGGAAAAGACAATGAATGCTATACATTCAAGAATCCATCGCAAGCTGTTCCTTTGGTTTTTTGCAGCTTTCCAAGAGAATATGTCTTTGAAGACAACGGCAAGTACGGTTTGTTTTTCCGCAATGCTACAGACATTGAAATCAAGATGGAAGGATGCGATAACATTCAGCCACGGAGAAATATTTCAGAAAAGAGGATTCTTTATCAAGTACATAAAGATGGTAAAGAATTTTTGTACCAGCCCAGCCACTATTCTTTTGATCCTTTTGAAGACCGCCTTGCTGAAATTCCAAGTGGATTTAACACGGTAGGTTGTGCTAAAGACTTAACGACATTGATAATCAAAGATAAACGAACAGGAAAACAGGGTTTATCGAGAAATGGCAAAGTAATAGCATCTCAATACGATTCAATTATGATAAAAGAATCAGATACAGAGGAATGGCTTGCGGAAAAGAACAATATACGGTATCTGTTGAATCCGAAAACAGGCAAAATCATCGCCGATGGCACAAGGTATGATGCATATCGCACAACTGGCAATGGAACGGTTTATACGGTTCTAAGGAACGGAAAAATAGGTCTCATTGATGCGGAAACAGGTAGGGTAATAGTTCCGGCAAAGTACGGTGGCTATTTCTGCTATGGACGAGGATTTCATGTAATGGTGAATGAGTTCGACAACAAATTCGCGTTTACAGTTTACGATTCAAAGGGAAATGTGAAAAGTTTCAAAACCTTCATCATTACAGATGAATATGGTATGGCCTATTATCTCGATAGTTGGTGTGGACCTATGGATTTAATTATGGAAAATGGCCGTGCTGCAGAAGAGAGGGGGCATTATCCTTCATTGCTAAAAGTGGATGAATAAATTAAAAAAATAAAATAACGGAGGCGGCCTCAAAACTGAGGTTTGGAACGAACCTCACTACTGGCTTCCGAAGTTTTTAGGCCGCCTCAACATTTCTGAATACTATGTACGACGAAAGAATTGAAAGCTTAATCAATGCCGCGCTGGCCGATGGTCAGCTCAGCGAAAAAGAAAAACAAATTCTGTTTAAAAACGCCCAAGAGCAAGGGATTGATTTGGATGAGTTCGAGATGGTACTCAACGCACGATTGACCGAATTGAACAAGAAGTCCGCACAAGCATCGCAAGCCTCAGCACCAAAGTCGAACAAATTTGGCGATATCCGCAAATGCCCCTCTTGCGGTGCTATACTGCAATCATTCCAAACCAAATGCGATACATGCGGCTATGAGTTCAAGAACGTAGGCGCGGTAAATTCTGCCCAAAAACTTTTCGATCTTTTGCAGGCTGCAGAACTTAGAAAGTCGGAACGGATAGCCGAACATAACAAAGAGAAAAACCGCAGGCTCGATGCGCTGTCGCAGCGTCACAATAGCGATAGCAGCATGGTAAAAATATTGGGCGGGAACAAACGCAAGGAAATACAGGATGAAGAACGAGAGGATCTTATCCGG
Source organism: Candidatus Pullibacteroides excrementavium (assembly GCA_017694335.1). Classification (GTDB taxonomy): domain Bacteria; phylum Bacteroidota; class Bacteroidia; order Bacteroidales; family P3; genus Pullibacteroides; species Pullibacteroides excrementavium. The sequence goes on along the minus strand of JADIMZ010000071.1, from coordinate 3,956 downwards.
GAACTCAATGATGACTTGGTAAAAATAGAAAGAAAAGCCAATGAAGAGCAAGCCAATATCATCAAAAATTTCCCTGTTCCCAACACTACGGAAGACCTGCTCGAACTACTTGCCATGGCCACAAGCAACGCTTATGACAATGATGGCGTAATCGGTGCCAAAGAAGAAATATGGTTGCAAAAGGCCGACCAGATCTATCAGAAAATCATTGTCTGCGCAAGTAACGACAAGCCTCTGCTTGAAAAATCCACACATATGGTGGTTTCCTTGATGAAACGCCTGCCCAAGGGCAATTACAAGAAGTTCACCACCATACCCCAGAAAATGAAGGACATGGTGGAAGATGAGCTGAAAGCAAATCAACAGCGTAAAAAAGAGAAGCTCTTAGCATTAGGGAAGAAATATGGAATCATAGCTGCTCCATGCTTTGTGGTAGGTCTTGTACTAAATCTCTTCGATTCCAGTACATCAAGAAGTATTGGAACCCTGCTTATAATCGTTGCATTTATTGTGATTTTTATTGGCTGGAGAGCATGGAAAAAACTCAAAAAAGAAGATTCTTTCATTTAATACATTCATATCATGGGACTATTCGGACTCGGAAGCAGAGGAAAGTCGGGCGGAATGATGAATGTCATTCGCTGCGATGAACAAGAATACTTAGTGTGGAAATGGAGGCCCGCAGGACAAGAAGCGAACTCCACCACGCGCGAAAATTCCATACGCTATGGCAGTAGTTTACGCGTGAAGGATGGCGAAGTGGCTGTTTTTGTGTACAAGCAGAAAGACGGCACAATGCAAGATTACATAGAAGGCCCGTATGACGACATCATCAAAACGGCAAATTTTCCAGTACTATCCAGTATAGTGGGGCTGGCGTTTGGGGGAGAATCGCCATTCCAGGCGGAAATCTACTTCATCAATCTGGCGGGTAACGTGCAAATAAAATTTGGTATTCCTTACTTTGATGTGTTTGACCCGCGATTTTTGGATTTTGCCGTTCCCATGGCCGTGCGAGGCTCTATTACATTCAATATCACCGATTACAAGGCCTTCATCAAATTAAATCGGATGATAAATTTCACGCTTGAAGATTTTAAGAATCAAGTGAAGGATGCCGTAACAAAATCGATAAAATCGTTTGTTACCAATGCGCCACAGAACAATGGGATTCCCGTGTTGCAGATTGAGCGGAAAATCACTGAAATTTCCGATTTGATACAGGAGCGACTGGCAAAAGAAATGCGCGAAGATTTCGGCGTGAACCTGAAACGTATCGATCTTGCCGACATAGAGGTGGATAAAGAGAGTGATGGTTATCGTGAACTGCGCCACATCACAGCCGGGCAGCAGGCACAGACCATACAAGCACAAACGGATGTCAATATCAAGAACTTGCAAGATACACAGGCTATCAATGCCGAGAACGTACAGGAATCGCTTCGCATTCAACGCGAAGAGGCTCAACGCGCACAACGTCTGCAAACTGAAACCAATTTCATTGGCGCACACGCATTGGATCAGCAGACATCTGTACTGAAAGCCGGAGCAGAAAGTCTCGGAAGCATGAGCCATGTAGGTGATGGAGGTGGTATGAATGCCGCCGGCATGATGACGGGAATGGTAATGGGCGGTGCAATGGGAAACCAGATGGCGGGCATGATGAACAATCTTGGTCAGCAAATGCAAAATAGCATGAATACGCCTCCACCGCCTCCGACACCCAATTATATGGTATCCATGAATGGACAGCAAAGCGGGCCGTTTAATATACAGCAGCTGCAACAATTGGCGCAACAAGGGCAAATCAATGCCCAAACCTATGTATGGAAACAAGGCATGAGCAACTGGGTTATGGCAGGCCAAGTACAAGAACTTGCCTCGCTATTCATTGCCAGTACGCCCCCGCCGCCACCTCCAACATTGTAAACAGCAGACAAGTGGGCAGCATGCAAGAAACCTGCTGCCCATTCTTTCTCTTTCACCTTAAACCTCATCCTATGGACACTTCTTTCGATTCTATAAACAGGCTAATGGAATTTGGCATGAGCATGGTTGTGGCACAACAAATGATAGAGACAATGAACAAGGCTATGGGCGATATGCATATTGCAGGTAGTGGAACGCCTCTCATGCAAGTTCCTCTGCAATATTATGTGGTTGTAAGCGGGGTTCAGACCGGGCCTTTTACCGAAGCCGAAATTCAATGCTTAATAAATGAGAATCACATCACTGAAGAATCGCTGATGTGGAAGACCGGGGCATCCGCATGGATACCCGCTCAATCTATACCGGAAATAAACAAATTGCTCATATTAAATAAATTGACAAAGAAATGAAAATAGACTTTTTCAATGCTTTTATAGCAATAGCCATGTCGGCACTGCTAGCATGGGGACTTTACGCTATGACAGATATCGAAGCACTCAAGATACTGGTGGGCATAGGATCTTTCGTCGCATTAGCCGGTTCGAGCATATGCTCCATCGCTATAAAAATGGGAGAACAGCGTTCTTCGATTGTCATACGTGCCACTTCAGGTGTATTCTTTTTTCTATTGTTGCTCCTTAACGGTATATTTACATTCTTCGATTTCTCGAAACCTTTGTATATCATATTGAATTCATTGTTACTACTTATTATGCTAATTATAAACCGCAGTGTGACAAAATCAAGAATGTAGAATTTCGGCATATACTATAATATCCATGGCAGAAATGTCGTGGTAATACAACTTAAGTTTTATGGGCAAGTGGGGCGAAACACTTTCTCGTAAAACTCTTCTCTGTTGTGGCTATATCAGCAGAGAAGAGTTTAAAACGGGATTTTCTACATTTTTTTCAGATTGAATAAGTCCGTTGAGGATTTTAATCGATTTTCTTTGCTTTAGACAATTTTCCACTCCTTGATCCGCCTCGTCTCGCTGGAGAAACCGACCCCGATTTTGAAAATCCGGCGAGTATCGGCGGTAAAGGGCTTGGCATAGCCTTTGTCCTCGATTTGTTTCAAGGCCTCGTCCGCCGTGGCATCCATCTTCAGTTCCATGATATAGACGTACTGGTCGGTTTGGACTACGATGTCCATTCTTCCATTACTTGTATGCCGTTCCACTTGGGTGTACTGCCCCATGAGTTTACACATCACATACATGGTGTTCTGGAAGTAGAGCTCGGCATCGCCCACGATTTCGTAATCGGCGTCGGCAAAGAAAGCCTCGAAGCGTCTCATCAGGCTTTCGGCATCGCCCTTCTCGAAGTCCTCCACGAACTTCCGCACCGAGAACGGGCTGTGGTAGCTGGCTGAAGGGACGTAGGTCTTGGCCAGGCATTCCATGAAGCCGCGCTCCACTTCCTTGTTGGGATACTTCAAGGTATAGCTCTGCCAGCGTTCATCGTAGCTTTGGATGGTCAGGTAGCCGCTCTGGTAGAGAACGGGCACCGGGTCGGAATCATCGGCATTGACCCCGCCCAAGGCGGAAACAGGCACTCCTTCCAGGGTCAAATCTTCCAAGTTGAACTTGCCGCTCCGCAGGGCCTTGACCACGAAGGTGGGCGTGCCGGTTTCGTACCAGTAGTCGTTGAATTCCTGTTGGTTCAAGGCATTCAGCAGACTGAAAGGATTGTAAATGTCTGGACTGTTTCGGCAGAAATGGTAGCCATCGTAGTAGTCTTTCAGCTTGGCGTAGCATTCCTCCTTGCTTATCCCGTTGGCTTCGGCCATTTCCCGGACGCTTTCATCAAAGTAGGCGTGCAGGTCTTTTTCCGAGATGCCGCAGATGTCCGCGTAACGGAAGTTCATCGAGATGTCGTTAAGGTTGTTGAGTCCGCTGAAGATGCTGAGTTTGCCGAGTTTGGTGACCCCGGTGAGGAAGCCGAAGCGGAGTTTGCCGTCCTGGCTCTTCATTACGCTGTAGAAGCCTTGCAGGCGGCTGCGGAACGCCTCCCGGAGCGCTTCGT
>JADIMZ010000070.1 GCA_017694335.1 Candidatus Pullibacteroides excrementavium | reverse complement strand
GCGCAAGCCAATACCACGGTGGCAATCACGGCTCAGCCGGCGGCGGGTTATCATTTCCTGTACTGGGTGGACGAAAGGGATCAGAGCCGGATAACGGAAAATCCCTATACGGTGATAGAGGAAAGCCCTTTGACGGAAAATCTCCGCTTCACCGCGCACTTTGAAGCCGAAAGCTACAAGGTGGAAGTGGCTTCGGATATGCCGCAAGCTGCGCAATTGCAGGGGGCGGGTTCTTATGCTTATCAGGATGAGGTGGTGCTGGAAGCCGAAATGGCCGAAGGCTACCTGTTCGGGGCTTGGGTAGTGGAAAATGCCCAAGGCGGTATCGACACGCTTTCGGTAGAGAATCCTTATTCGTTCCGGATTCAGGACAATTGGTCCGTCAAGGCTTTGTTTAACCGTATCCAGCATCCAATCACGGTGGTGTCGGGCAACGGGGCGATGGGAACGGTTGCCGGGAGCGGGCTGTATTTCCATTTCGATTCCGTCAGGATGGAGGCTTCGGCCTTGGAGGGTTACGAGTTCCGTTACTGGGCCAAACGTCAGGGAGTCCGCGACGACAGTGTGGCATCGGCCAATCCTTGGAAGATGGAAGTGAAGGAGGACGCTACGTATGTGGCCGTGTTCAGCGAAAGACGGAAATTGATAACGGCTGTGGCCGTGCTGGAAGAGGGCGGCAAGGTGAATGGCGGCGGCTTGTACGAAAACGGCAGCTACGCGTTCTTGCAGCCGGTGGCCGCTCCTTACTATCATTTTGCGGGCTGGGGTACGGCCGATAGCATCATGACGGCCTATCCGCAGGATTTGCGCCTTTACGTGCAGAAAGACACTACTTTGTATGCGCATTTCGAGCCGGATATGCTGGAATTGGAAGTGAGGGTGGACGGGCTTTCCCCGGCTGGTCAGGTGGAGGTTGTCGGTTTGACGGAGGCCGGGCCTCGCTTTGTCTTGGAGCAGCCTTATGGTCGGCAGGTTCATTTGCGGGCTTCGGTTTTGGATGAGGAATACCGTTTTGTGGCCTGGAGGCTTTATTATACGGATGAAAACGGCCTGGAAAAGGATTCCCTGTTTTCCCGGGAAATGGAGGTGCGGTTTGACATGTCCGGGAATATCCGTATGGTGGCCGAGTTCGGCATGGGCGTGGTCAATGTGGCGGCTTCGGTGCAGCCGCAGGATGCCGGAAAGGTGGAAAACCAAGGGAATTATTCCGAAGGCCAGTGGGCGGCTTTGCGGGCCGTGGCGGCTCCGGGTTATGCCTTTGATTATTGGGTCGATGCCGAGGGTGGTTTGCTGAGCCGTCTGGATGTCTGCTATGTGCAGGCGGTGAAAGATACTTCGGTGATGGCAGTGTTCAAGACGGATACATTGGAGATTGGGCTTGCGGCTCGACTGGATGTGACGGCTTATGGTCTGGAGGCGGACGGGAGTTCTGTCTTGCCGGGCGTGACGGGACGTTACGAACAGGCTTCGGGCATGCAGTCCTATTTCGGCGAGATTTCGGGCAAGGGGCGTTATCCTTATGGTTCGGAAGTCCGTCTGGAAGCCGAAGCCGGATATGGTTACGAGTTCAAGGGATGGTTCGCGGCCGAGGATACGGCTTTCCGGGCTTGCTTGGAAGAATCTCCTGTTTATGTTTTCGATGCCGAAGACGATGCTTTGATGGTGGCTCTGTTCGCCCCGGCTTTGTTTCGCTTGGATTTGGCTTTGAGCGATGAAACCGCTGGGACAGTGGAAGGTACGGGGGATTACGCCTATAAGACGGAGGCTCGTTTGCGGGCGGAGGCGGCGCAAGGCTATGTGTTCGAGGGCTGGGAAGTGGCCGATGCTGGGGGAAGTCTGGATACTTTGCCGGTGGCGGATCTGGGCTGGCCGGTGGAAGCCAATGCTTCTTTGAAGGCTTTATTCTCCTTGCGTGTTGTCCGTGCCGAGGCAAGGGTGATGTCAGGTCAAGGTTTGGTGGCGGTGGGAACGGCTACGGCAGCGGGTCAAACGGCTTCGGCAAGCTTTACCTATGGGGATGAAGCGGTTCTCAGGGCGGAGGCGGCACCGTATTATACGTTCTCCTCCTGGCAGGATGCCGCCGGGAACTTGTTGAGCAGTGAATCCGAGTGGAGGATGCATGCCACGGATGATACCCTGGTTTATGCTGTCTTTGCCCCGCAGCGGATGAGTGTTTCGGCCCAGGCTTTCGATGCCCGTCAGGGCTATGTGGAAGCCAGCGCTTCTCGTCCGGAATATGGCAGCGTGCTTTCGCTTTCGGCGATGCCGATGCCGGGTTATGCGTTCAGCCATTGGACGGGGGCTTCGGATACAACGGCTTGGCTTTCGACCTCTTCGGTCTTGCGTTTCGATGTGCTTTCGGATACCGCGCTCTATGCGTTCTTTGAACCGGCCTTGCAAGAAGTTTCGGTGTCCGTTCCCTTGGCCGGGGCGGGGCAGGTGGTCGTAAGGCAGGTTTCGGCATCGGATACCTTGTCTTGGACAGGCTTGGCGATGGTGGAAAACGGTTCGGAACTGATACTGGAAGCGGTCGCGATGCCGGGTTACCGTTTCTCGGCATGGGAGGCTCAGGGTCGTGTCTTGGGCGAGGACTCCCGTTTGGTGTTGGATGTGGATCAGGATTTGGATGTGGAAGCTGTCTTTGAACCGGCGATGTACCGGATTGATTTGGTTGCCGAACCGGAGGCGTATGGCAGTGTGCAAGGTTCGGGCATGTTCGCTTACGGCCAGGAAGTGCTTGTGGAAGCTTTGCCCAATGGTGAGGCTTATGCGTTCTTGGGCTGGAAATCGGATGGCCGTTGGGTATCGGATGAGGCTTCGTATCGGTTTGTGGTGAGTGGGGAACGTTCTCTGGCCGCGGTGTTTGCGCCGGATTCGGTTTCGGTAGGATTGCTTTGCGGTTTGGGTGGCTCTGTGCAGGGTGCTGGCTTGTATGCGGTCGGTTCGCCTGTTTCTTTGTCGGCGACGGCTTATCCGGGTTATGCCTTTGACTATTGGGCCGATGTCGATGGGAACCGGATTTCAGCGCAGAATCCTCTGTCCTTGACGGCCGATAAGGATACGCTTTTGCAGGCGGTCTTTGCGTCTGCTACTTATCTGGCCGAGGTGTCGGCGGGAATCGGCGGCTCGGTGAGCGGTGGAGGCGAGTTCCTGAAGGGGGAAACGGCGGTCTTGGTAGCGGTGGCGGATGCGGGTTACCGTTTTGCTTACTGGAATCTCAACGGGGGCGAGCAGACTTATCCTTTGGCTTGCCTGATGCTGGAGATGGACGGGGATTTGCAGGCGGAGGCCATTTTCGAGCCAATGCGCTATAATGTAAGCACGGTGGCTTCGCCGGTGGCGGCGGGTTCGGTGACGGCGGGCGGTTCGTTCTCTTCCGGTTCCACGGTTTCGTTCGAGGCGGTGGCGGATGCCCATCACGAATTTGCCGCTTGGACCAAGGACGGGGAAGTGGTTTCGACCGAGGCGGTACTTGCCGTGAATGTGGATTCTGCCGATGCGGCTTATGTGGCATTGTTCAATCCCAAGATGTTCAATGTTCTGGTTGAAACCTATCCCTCGGAGGGCGGGTTGGCTTTAGGGGCCGGTTCGTATTACTGGGGGGATACGGCGGATATCAGCGTGGCGGTTTATCCGGGTTTTACTTTCGAGTCGTGGTCGGATATAGCGTTCAATACGGTTTCGGAACAGACTTCCTTCAAGCATGTGATAAGCAGCGCGAATATGTTTACGGCCATTTTGGACGGGGATGTGGAGAACGAGGATGTTGCGTATGCCGGGCATGACGGCTTGGCTGAGGTGCAGGTTTACCCGAATCCTGTCGGGGCGGATCGTCAGGTATGGTTCCGTACGCTGGCTCCGGAAATGCAGCGTTTGTATTTCTTCGACTTGCAGGGCAACCGGGTGATGGAACGTCGTTTGAGCGAACGGGGACAGGCTTCGGTGGCCGTGGATGTGTCGGCGCTGCCGTCGGGTGTCTATTTCTACCGGGTGGAAATGACAGATGGTTCGGTGGGGCATGGCAAACTGATTTGCCTGTAGCCCGTTGGCAAAGGGTCGGGAAAGAGGGGAAGGGCTCAAGAACCCACGAAAAAGTGGGAAAGGCAAAAAGCGACAGCTAAAGTGCAAGAACTTGCAGACTGCGTCTGCTTCAGACATCTTGCCCTTTTTTACGCTGTCACTTTTTGCCTTTCTTTTTCCCCTTTTTCCGTGAGGTTCTTTCGCCTCTTCCTCTCTTTCTTTTGGGGGAGGACCCTTTGCGGAGGGGCTGCGGCGAATCAGCGGGGGGAGAAGTTAACTATGGGTTGTGTATGGATTTCCGGAGGACGGGTTGGCGTGGTTCGGGGCTTGCCGTACTTTTGCTAAGTTTGGAATTGGAAACAGCGCGATTCGAGAAAGGACAGAGGAGGCGGATTGCGGTAGTAGAAAACGGAAATCATGAAAGAAATCGATTTGAGCCTTTATTTCGAGCCTTGCCCGTTCATGGAAGCGGCCAATTTTTATCAGGACAGCACCAAACGCTTGGGGCATCAGGTGGAAAAATATACAGTCAAGGAGCGTTTCCCTTCGCTGGAAGGGGCATCGGTGGTTATTATCGGCTTGGACGAAAGCCGGGGCGGATGTCCGGACGAGAGCGGTTCGTTGCCTGACAGGCAGCATTGCAACGGGGCGGATGCGGTTCGCCGAGAACTTTACAACCTTTATGCGCCCCAAGGTCTGGGCAAGGTGGTCGATTTGGGCAATATGCGCTGCGGCAAGCGGGTCGAAGACACTTATTTTGCGCTTACCGAGGTGGTCGGTTGCCTTTTGAACCAGAAATCCGCCTTGATCCTGCTGGGAGGAACCCAGGATCTGACCTATGCGGTCTATCAAGCTTACGCCCGGATGCAGAAAATGGCCAATATCGTGACGGTGGATGCCCGTCTTGACTTGGCCGAAGGCTTGGGGGCGGACGAAAATCCGCTGGACAGTCCGATCAGCCATACGAACTATATGGGCAAGATGGCTGTGGAACCGGCCAACTACCTGTTCAATTACATGAATGTGGGTTATCAGACTTATTTGGTGGAACAGGAGGCGGTTTCCTTGATGGACAAGCTCTATTTCGATGCTTGCCGTTACGGTCTCTTGCAGGATGATATCCGGGATGCCGAGCCTTATATCCGGGATGCCGACTGCGTGAGCTTCGACTTGAACGTGCTCAAGCGGCCGGAAAGCCCGGCCAACCCTTGGGCCCGTCCTACTGGTTTCAATGCGGAGCAGGTTTGCCAGTTGGCCCGTTATGCCGGTTTGAGCAAGGAGGTGGATGTGGTTGGATTCTTCGAGTATTACCCGTTTTTCGAGAGGGACAACCTTAGTGCCCAGGTGGTGGCCGAGATGGTGTGGTGTTTCTTGGACGCGATTCGTTTCCGTTGCGACGACCATCCTTTGTCGGCTACAGGAATGGATTTCAAGCAGTATATCGTGCCTTTCGAGGATTCCGAGCAGGATTTGGTATTTTACAAGTGTCGGCAGACCGACCGTTGGTGGATGGAACTGCCTTGTTCCGACGAGCAGCGGCAGCGTTACGGGCGGCATTGCTATTTGGCCTGTGCTTACCATGATTATGAAACTGCTACCGAAGGCAATGTGCCGCATCGCTGGTGGAACGCCGTCCAGCGGATTAAATAATGACCGCCAAAAAGTCCGAGGCGATGATGGAGATTCAAGGAAAGGATAACGAGCGCAATCCACGGGAAGGCGACTGTGGCAGCTATGGCAGATATATAGGTTTGGGCCTGGCCTTAGGCTTGGCGATAGGGTCCGGAACGGAGAATCTTGGGTTGTGGCTGCCCTTGGGTTTGCTTTTTGGCTGGATGCTTGGCCGTTGGAAGAAACGGAAAAGGACGGGGAATCCTGATGATTCAGGGGGTCAGGGTGGCTGATATCGACAGGTAGACTGCTGCGGTTGCTTTGTGACTGTGGAAATTAGTGCTTGCATGATTCGGAAAATTGTGTTACTTTTGCAGCCCTTTTTCGGGTCGGAAGACTTGTGAGGGACGGGAAGGTACCGGACGGGAGAATCCGGAAAGGGATGTCCCGGAATTGTAAAACCTATTAAAATACAAAACAATGCCTGTAAGAATCAGACTGCAAAGATTCGGTAAGAAAGGCGCTCCTTTCTACCACATTGTAGTAGCGGATGGTCGTGCACCTCGAGATGGGAAATTTATCGAGAAAATAGGCACGTACAACCCGATGACAAACCCCGCCAAGGTTGACTTGAACGTGGACAAAGCCGTGCAATGGCTCCGCAACGGCGCCCAGCCCAGCGACACCGCTCGTTCGTTGATGTCTTCCAAAGGCGTCATGCTGAAGCATCACTTGCTCCGTGGCGTGGACAAAGGCGCTTTCACGGTAGAAGAAGCCGAAAGACGTTTCAATGCCTGGCTGACTGAAAAAGAAGCCCGAGTACAGAAGGCTATCGATGCCGACAAGCAGAAGAAAGAAGCCGGCCGTACCGCCCGCTTGGAAGCGGAAAGCAAGGTGAAGGAAGCTATCGCTGCCAAGGTGGCTGAAAAGAAGGCCGCTGCATTGGCTGCCAAGGAAGCTGCCGCAGCTGAAGCCGCTGCCGAAGAAACTCCGGCCGAAGCCCCGGCTGCCGAAGCGGAAGCTCCCGCTGAAGCTTAATTCTCGGTGGCAAGAACTGTAAAAATGTGTCGGAATATTTGACATGTCGACGATATGTCTTGTTGTGACACTCTGGATAAGAGGCGCGGACCTGTAGGAACGCGCCTCTTTTTGTTAAACGCCGAAATACGATAAAGCATGTTGCGCTTTCTGTTCGATTGGATTCATGATGCCTCCGATTACCTGATTCAGCACGGCTGGAACGAATCCTTGGTCAATTTCCTGTCTGGAGTTTTCATCCTGGCTGTTTTAGTGGCTTCGGCCTTCGTGGTCTATTGGGTCGTCCGTATCATTTTGAAGAAGATTCTGAAAGCCGCTTACCGCCGTCATCCCAAGGCTTGGATCGAAGTCCTGTTGAAGCGTCAGACCCTTAGCTTCATCTGCTATTTTCTGCTTTGCCTGTTCTACTCCAAAGGCATAGCCTATATGTTCTCGGAACTGCCTGCTTGGATCCCGTTTGTGACTAAGGTGCTTAAACTGCTCTCCTTGTATTTCTTCCTGCGGGCTTTGACCGGCGTGATTTGGACCATTTTCGATATCCGCCAGGCCACGATTGTCAACAAGACCGTGGCGATGAAAGGCTTGATTCAGTTCATCACGGTCATTGTCTATTTCATAGGGGGCATTGTCGCGGTCGCGATTCTTGCCAACAAGCAGCCTTTGGCTTTCATCGGCGGTTTGAGCGCGGCTTCGGCGGTCCTGATGCTGGTATTCAAGGACAGCATTGTCGGCTTGGTGGCCGGAGTGCAGATTTCGCTCAACGACATGGTGCGGATAGGCGACTGGATCACGATGCCCTCGCAAGGCGTGGACGGGAATGTGATAGATATCTCGCTGACCACGGTCAAGGTGCAGAATTTCGACTTGACGATTATCTCGATGCCGACCGCTGCGCTGATAAGCCAGTCGGTGCAGAACTGGCGGGGCTTGCAGATTTCGGGCGGGCGGAGGATTCAGCGCAGCATCTATCTGGATCTGACTAGTATAGAATTCTGCAATGATGCCATGCTGGAGCAATTCGGCAAGATGGACTTGCTGCATGATTTCATAGAGTCAAGAAAAACCGGGAAGGATGCTTCCGGCTCGGCTGGCAAGGAAATCCTGACCAATGTGGATGTATTCATGAAGTACACGGAGGCCTATCTCAGGAACCATCCCAAGATTCACCATGAGTCGGATTTCACCCTGTTGGTTCGTCAGTTGCCTGCCGGGGATGATGGATTGCCGGTGCAGGTCTATTGTTTCACGGTGACACCGGAATGGGTCGCTTACGAGGCGATTGCGTCCCAAGTGATGTCCCATCTACTGGCCATGCTGCCCTTCTTCGGCTTGCGCGTCTACCAGCGCAGTGCCTTGGCGGACACGAGGAATCTGGCATGGGGGGATTTGCCCGTTTCGGGAAAGAAGGCGGACGGCGGAGCTTGAGGGCTTGCGGGCCGTGCCGCGTTGCCATGCAGGACTCTGCGATGCCAGTTTGTTTTGTTTAATGTAAATGAATTGATAAGCAAAGAAATATGAATATGCCGATTCAAGTCCGTTTCACGGACGTGGATATTTACGGGCATGTGAACAACGCCATTTATGCCGAGTTGTTCGATACGGCCCGCTATACATATATGAAACAGATTCTGCCCGATGCCGACCCTAAGGGCAAGAGCTTGGTATTGGTGCATTTGGAGACCAATTTCCGCAAGCAGATCGTGTTCGGGGACAAGATTTATGTGGAGACTCATATCTCGAAGATTGGCGAACGTAGCGTGGGCATGAGTCAGAAGATGATTAATGAGGAAACCGGCGACCTCCATGCCGATTCCTACGGGGTGCTTTCCACTTTCGATGCCGCCTTGCAGAAGTCTTTCCCGATGCCGGAAGAGTGGCGGAAGCGCTTGGAGGCGGCCGATTAAGGACAAAATGCATACAAGGTCATGATCATAGATAAGGAATCCTGTTATTTTTTAGGGAAAATAGTGCGGACTTCGGGCTTGAAAGGCGATGTGTCCGTGTTTTTGGATGTGGACGAGCCGGAATCCTATGCCGAGCTGGATTCGGTCTTCGTGGAACGCAAGGGAGCCTTGGTGCCGTATTTCATAGAGAGCGTCCAGATTCGTCCCAATGGGGCGGTATTCCATTTCGAGGATACGGATTTCGAGGCGGCGCAGGCCTTGGTGGGCAGTGCTCTGTACCTGCCGTTGGAGCTTTTGCCGCCTTTGACCGGCAAACAGTTCTATTTCCATGAGGTGAGGGGCTTCGAGGTGGTCGATGCCGAAGCGGGCGACATAGGCAAGTTGCGGGAAATCTGGGACAACGCTGCCCAGCCTTTGATGTGCATAGACCATCCCTCGGGCAAGGAAATCATGATTCCGTTGGTGGACGATTTCCTGGTGGATGTGGATCGGGAAAACCGGGTGCTGAAAGTGAAGGCGCCCGAAGGTTTGGTGGAATTCTATTTGGAAGGCGGCCAGCAGTGAACGCGCGTTGGGCCTCGATGCGGTGGATGGGTGGGGCTAAGGCGTTGATAGAGAACAGATGCTAAAGTACGATGCCGGCTTTTCGTTTCAAGCATTTCAGTGTAGAGCATGAACGTTCCACGATGAAAGTGGGGACGGACGGGGTGCTGTTAGGGGCATGGGCCAGTTTGCCGCAAAGACCGGAAATCGGGGATGGCTTGGCGATAGCAGGTCGGAGTGTGGAATCCTTGGGTGTTTCGGGAAGCACGCTTTCGGCGGGGAGTCCTGTGCGCTTTTTGGATGTGGGCTGCGGTTGCGGCTTGATTGCCATGATGTTGGCTCAGCGACTGGCTTTAGCCGGATGGCGGCCGGAAGAAGCCAAAGTAGATGCCTTGGATTTGGATGCGGCTTCTTGCGAGGAGGCCTTGTCCAATACCGCTAGTTCCTGTTATCGGGAATATTTGTCGGTTTCCTGTTTGGATTACAGGGTTCTGCCGGACAGTTTCCCAGCGCGGTCTTATAGTCGTATCGTTTCCAATCCTCCTTATTTCCGGGAGTCTTTGAAGTGCCCTAAGGCGCAGCGCAACCAGGCGCGGCATGCGGATACCTTGCCGTTCGAGGAACTGCTTTCGGTCTCGGAGCGTCTATTGGAGCCGGGCGGGCATCTGTGCCTGATTCTTCCGCCGGCTTCGTGGGAATGCGTGCAGCGTCTGCTTCCGGAGCATGCGCCGCTTTTGGAGCTTTGCCGTCTGGCACGGGTGTTCTCCAAGCCGGGGAAAGCCTGCGAGCGTGTGCTGGCCGAATGGGTCAGGAGGGAAGAAGGTACGAGGCGTGCGTCCCATCAGCGGCTTTGGGTTCTTCCAAAAGAAGAATCAGCCTCGAACGGAATGTGTTTAAACGGAGTGGATATTCAGGATATTCTGATTCATGACGAGGCTGGAGGCTATACGGAGGAATACCGGGCTTGGGTGAAGGGATTCTATCTTTGGGCTTGATGGCAGGATTCGTGGGGGCGGGGCTTTGTTGATGGAATGGATTGGCTGCGACGGGGGAAACAACGGGGAAAAACGGCGGGAAAAACAGGAAAAAACTTTCCAAAACTTGGGCGGTTTGGAAAAAATGCCGAACTTTGTAAAGATTTGCAGATAGGATTCTGCTATTGGTGCGGCCAAGCTGACGGGGTTCAGAAATCCGGGATTTGTCTTGGCCGGGAAAAAACTTACCACGATGGGAAAAAGTCTGGCAGAACTGGAACTACTGAATTGCGTCAAGGTCTTGGGCAAAGGCGAGACTTTATTGTATCCGACCGATACCATTTGGGGGATAGGTTGCGATGCTACGAACGAGTCGGCTGTTTCCAAGGTCTACAGAATCAAGGAAAGGCCGGAGGACAAGAGTTTTATCTTGCTTGTTTCTTCAGAAGAAATGCTGGCGGACTATGTGGAAGCCGTGCCTCCTACGGCTTACGATTTGATTCGAGCAACGGACGATATGCCTCTTACGATTATTTATTCCAAAGGGAAAAATCTGCCGTCGAATGTAGTGGCCAAGGATGGAAGTGTTGCGATTCGGGTCACGAACCATCCTTTCTGCAAGGAGTTGATTGACCGTTTCGGGAAACCTATCGTATCCACATCGGCCAATCTGTCGGGGCAGCCTTTCCCGTTGAAATTGGCGGATATATCGGAAATTGTGATTGAAAGGGTTGACCATGTGGCTGTTGTGGAGGAAAATCCTTTGACGGAATTGCGCCCTTCGCGTATTATCAAATTGGAAGCGGACGGGATGTTCCGCGTTGTTCGAGAATAGGTTCCGGCCCGAGCGTTTCGGGAATGAGGACTGCCTGGATATTTTATGGGAAAACGTTTTTTTGTCAGACTGCTTTTGTGCTTGCCGTTGCTGGTTTTGCTGCCGCAACGGGCATTTTCTATTGGCAAGATGCCGCCTAATGCGCCTTTGTACGATAACAAGCTTTTTCATTTCGGCTTCAGTCTGGGGATGAATTTTATGGATTTCTCGATTGGAACCGATAGAAACCTCGGTTTTGAGGGGGATACGATATTGAGTGTCCGGCATCGTTCCCAGCCGGGTTTCGCGGTGGGGGTTGTGACGGATTTGCGGATGGGAAAGTATTTCAACTTGCGTTTTATTCCTACTTTCAGCATGGGGACTCGTTCATTGGAATATACTATGGATGAGGGCGAAGCAGGGATAATCAAGGATAGGCAGGATATTGAAAGCATCATGCTGTTCCTGCCTTTGGAAGTGAAGTGGAAGGCGGCGCGTATCAATAACAGCCGGCCTTATGTGACAGCCGGATTCCAGTATACGCTGGATATGGCTAATCGTAAGATGGAAGAGGGATCGAATCCTGAATCGGAGGAATACAAGATGAAATTGAACCCGCACGACTTGGGCGTGACCGTAGGGCTGGGCTGGGATTTCTTTTTGCCATTCAATAATAAGATCGCGCTGGAACTGAAAGCTTATTTCGGCTTCATGGACGTGCTTTTCCGCGAGAACAATAAGTATACGGATCGTATTACGCGCCTCAATAGCCGGATGATACAGTTGAGCGTGACTTTTGAATAGCCTTGCCATGGTACAGGAACTGCAAGTGAATCTTCGGGTAGAGGATGTGGATTTGACGGGGCAGGTGCGGCCGGAGGTGTTGAAGAGGTCGGCGGCGCAAGCCTTGGGTTTGCCGGAGGGGCGGTTGAACGATGTGGCGCTGCTGCGGCTTTCGTTGGATGCCCGCTCCAAAATGCCTTGCTATCAGGCGCGTGTCAGGGTTTATACGGATGATTCTTATCGGGAAACCCTGTCTTTCGATTTTTCTTTTGCTCCCTCCAAGGACGCTTCTTTTCAAAGGATTCCATCGCGTAAGGTGATTGTGGCCGGGATGGGGCCTGCCGGGCTTTTTGCGGCTTTGGCCTTGGCTTCGGCCGGCGTGCAGGTGGTGCTGTTGGAGAGGGGGAAGCCGGTCAAGGAGAGGAAACGGGATATCGCGGCCTTTTGCCGGAGCGGTTTGTTGAATCCGGATTCCAATTACAGTTACGGGGAAGGCGGGGCCGGTTGCTTTTCGGACGGCAAGCTTTATACCCGTTCCAACAAGCGGGGCGATATCGGGCGTGTCCTGCGGATTTTCGTGCATTACGGGGCCAAGGAGGAGATTCTTTATCAGGCTCATCCGCATCTAGGCAGCGACCGTATGCCGGGCATGATCGAGAAGATGCGGCAGGATTTGCTTTCGGCCGGGGCGGAGATCCGTTTCGAGACCAAGGTGGAACGCATTTTGCGCGATGCCAAGGGCGGCTTTGCGGCGGTGGTCGACCAGCATGGCAATGATTACCCGGCGGATGCTTTGGTGCTGGCGGTCGGGAACGCGGCCGGGGAACTTTGGCAGAAGATGGCATCGGAAAATATCTTGCTCGAAGAGAAGCCGTTCGCGATGGGGGTTCGTCTGGAACACCCGCAAGCTCTGGTCAATGCGATGCAATACAGGGGAGCGGAGAAAAGGCATTTCTTGCCAACGGCGGAGTATTCTTTTGTGGAACAGGTGGATGGCCGAGGCGTGTTCTCGTTCTGCATGTGCCCGGGCGGGGTCGTGATTCCGGCGGCGACCGAACAGGACGGATTGGTGGTCAACGGCATGTCGGATTCGGGACGCAATTCCCTTTGGGCCAATGCCGGCTGGGTTACGGGAGTGGACAGGGATGCCTTGTGCAAGGCCGGCGTGGAACTGGAGGCCGGTCCGTTGGCGTTATGGTATTACCAGCGGCAGATGGAACAAGGTTTTTACCGGGCGGGAGTGGCAGCGGTCGGGCAAGGTTTCGCGGCTCCGGCCCAGCGTCTGACCGATTTCATGGAGGGCAGGCTTTCGGCTTCCTTGCCGCGTTCTTCTTATCCGATGGGAGTTTATCCGGCCCTTATGGAGCAATTGCTGCCACCTTTCATCGCCCAGGCTTTGCGTGGGGCTTTCCAGCGGGTTTCAGCCAAGAAGAGGGCGTTTTTGACCGAAGAAGCCGTGCTGTTAGGCTTGGAGAGCCGGACTTCTTCCCCGGTTCGGATTCCACGTGTGGCGGAGACTGGCGAACATCCGCAGGTTCCGGGCTTGTATCCTTGCGGGGAGGGTTCGGGTTATGCTGGCGGAATCACCTCTTCGGCCATTGACGGCCTCAATTGTGCGGAAAAGATTTTGGCAAAGTGGGGGATTGGTGCTACCTTTGGGAATCCTAAGCCTTGATTCCGACGGGGCTTGGCAGGCTTGCTGGCGCTTCGGCTTTCTCGATGAGGATTGGTTTCGGGTCTTTCAATTGAAATCCAGTGCTATAGGAAAGCGGGCCTGCGGATAAGGAATGATGGAAAAAGAAAGGGGGATGCCCATGGACGAAAAAGAAAACACGCTTTGCCAGTATATATTGGCCAAGGATGCGCTCAAGCGGAAAGTGGCTGAAAACACTTCGGCCGCGTTCGCCTTGCTTAGAGATGAGGCGAAGGCTTTTTTCGACTGCCTCTCGGATTTGAAGGAAAAGAAGGCGGAGGCTTCGGAGCTTCAATTGTCGCTCACCGACAGGGGCAAGACGGAGTTCATGCTGGCCTTTTCGAGCGATGTGCTGCTTTTCAGCCAGCATACCAATGTGTTCGAGTTCTCCCGCAACCATGAAGTGATGAAGACTCCTTATATAAAGGAGGACCCGGAACGCTCTTATTGCGGGCTGATTCATATCTACAACTTCTTGTCCGATTCCTTGCTTTACCATCGGGAGAACGACCTCGGCTATCTGATAGGCCGGGTGTTCGTCAACAAGGACGGGCATTATTTTATCGAAGGCAAGCAGGAATTAGGCTTGATTTACACCAATTTCGGACATGCCGAGTTCAATCAGGAGGCGGCGCGGACGCTTTTGCGTTCGGCCATGGAATACACGGCCAAGTTCGACTTGCTGACCCCGCCTTACGATGAGGTGAAGGAAATCACGGTGGGAAATATACAGGACGAGCTGGCATACAAGAAGATGCGGACGGCCAAACGCTTGGGCTTCCAGTTCAAGGCCGACGAGCAGTAGGAAAATCCGAGGCTTCGGGCGTTTGCGCTGCGTTCTTCCGGCAACGGTGGCTGTTCCGCGGAAATGGCTGAGACGGAGAACGTCCGGCTATTTGGGTTCATAGAAGCATTTAAAGGAATCGAACAGAAAAATATAAGACAGATGGCAAAAGATAACAGACAATTACGGGAAGATTTGAACCGGGTGATGGAACAACAGGAAATGTTTCATGGAGCGCCCGATACGTTGTATGAACCGGTACGCTATATCATGAGCTTGGGCGGCAAGCGCCTGCGTCCGGTCTTGGCTTTGATGGCCTGCCAGCTTTTCAAGGGCGATACCGATAAGGCATTGCTTCCGGCTTTGGGGCTGGAAGTGTTCCATAATTTCACGCTTCTGCATGATGATGTGATGGACAGGGCCGACATGCGCCGGGGCAAGCCTACGGTGAATGTGAAGTGGAATTCGAATGTGGCGATTCTCTCGGGCGATGTAATGTTCGCCATGGCTTGCCGTTTGATTTGCCAGGCACCCGATGAACGGAAAGGGGCGGTCTTGGAGGCGTTCAACGATTTGGCTGTAGGGGTTTGCGAAGGCCAGCAGTACGATATGGATTTCGAGATCCAGGAAAAGGTGTCGATGGCCGAATACATGGAGATGATCCGTCTCAAGACGGCTGTGCTGATTGCCGGGGCTTTGAAAGTGGGAGCTTTGCTGGCCGGGGCTTCGGAAGAAGATCTGCAGCCGCTCTACGAGTACGGCACGAAAATCGGTCTGGCCTTCCAGTTGCAGGACGATTTGCTGGATCTCTACGGGGACGAGGCCAAGTTCGGCAAGAAGCTGGGCAGCGATATCCGGGAAAACAAGAAGACCTATCTTTATATCAAGGCCTTGGAGCTTTTGGAGGAAGTGGACGCCATTGCGCTCGAACATGAGTTCTCCACACCGACGCTGCCTTTTGGGGATATTGCCAAGATTAAAAAAGTCAAAGCCTTGTACGAAAAGGTGAAAGTGAAGGACCATTGCGAGAAAGCGGTAAGCAATCTCTTTGCCGAGGCCGGGGAAGCTTTGGACCGCTTGTCGGCATCGCCTGCGGTGGATCCGCAAGCCTTGTCCGCCTTGCGGGCTTTCGGATCGGAACTCTTGGGACGGGAAGTATAAGAGCCGGAGCTTGCTTCGGAATTTTAGGAAGTCTTGATTTTTTACCAAGATGCAGTGTCAACCTCGTCGCGCTTCGATGTGTGGCGAGGTTTTCTTTTCTTCGGGCTTCCGGGCAGGGCTTGCGGCATGACTCAGCGGTTCGGCGGCAGCTTTATCAGGTCTTTTTGAGCGGTGAACCAGGGGATGACGCGCTTCATCAGCGGGATAAGCAGCAAGTAGGGCAACATGACCAAAGGCATGATGACCCAGAGGTTGGACGCAAAGGCCGGGAGGAATTTCCCGCAGAGCATGACCATGATTTGGATTAGCAGCACATGCGTGCAGAGGATCATGATCGAGTACCGCCCGAAATAGGAAATCAAAGGGAGCCTTTTCAGCAGCCGGGCAATGAAAATGACCATCAGCGTGCCTCCGATGCCGCAACTGTAACGGATCCAGAGCCGAAGGAAATAGTTTTCGGTCTGGAATGAAGTCATCAGATAGGTGTAGGCGGCTAGAAGCGCGATGCCGATAATCGATTCGGCCATATACCGCCCTTTCCGTTCCGGATTGGATTTCAGGATATTGAAAATCCCGGCAGGGGTTTGAATCGAGTATTGCCGTAGCAGGTAGCCGCAGCAGAAGAACGGCATCGCCTCCAAGGCTTCATCGATGAAAGCGTAGAGGTTCACATGGAAAAAGAGGCAGCTGAAACCTATCAGACCGGCACCCAGGCAGAGCAGGGATAGCATCCGCAGCGGATACCGGGTCTTGGATGAAAGCAGGTACAGCCCGTAGAAGAACAGGTTCAGCAGGAAAAGGCACCAAAGGAACCATATAGGCACATTGGGAAAAGTCTCCAAGTTGATGAACGCCCACAGGGATTCTATGCCGACCACGGTATTGATCGTGTGCCCGAGGAATTTCCAGAAGATATAGGGCAGGATGACCGAGGTAGTCAGGTAGAAGAAAGCGAACGGGATCAGCAGCTTGTTCGTTTTCCGTATCAAGAATCCTCGGAAACCCTCGTAGGGCTTGAAGAACAGGCCGGAAAGGAAGAAGTACAGCGGCATCCGGAAACTGCCCAGCATGGCATCCATCCCGCTCGATACCGAGACGAAAGCCGCCGCATGGAAATAGACCACCAGCAGGATGCATAAGCCTTTGGCCAAGTCTATGAAATCAATCCGGTTGGCAGCTGCAGAGGTCATTCGATTCGTGTTTTGGCAGGAGAAGGTTTTATTCGTTGGCGCTGCATGTGCCGGTAGGGGCTCCGTTGCGGATAACCATCTTGTTCTTGGCTGCATCGGGCGTCATCTGCTGGCAGGCTTTTTCTATCCATTGATTCCATCCAGTCTCCTGGCAGAAGCGCAGGTTCCGGTAGGTATCGCCATGTTCGGTGTAATCCCATATATTGATGGGCGTTGTGATGGCGAAGGAGAGTGTGTTGCCATCGTCGTGCTGGCGGCGGAACACGCAGCAGTTTGCCAAGGCTTCGTCTACTTGGCGGAGCAGCGGGATAAGGTCCATGTTGCCGGTATGGCTGACCGCCTTATAGGCATAATCCCGCATATCGGTGGCGAAGGTGAAGCCATAACGGGTCCAGCTGTCCCGGAAGGCCTGGATGTAACCTTCTTCGTAGCTGTCGCCAAAGCGGGCCGGGGCATCCGTGCAACGGACCGTATCGCCCAGGCTTTGCAACAGTTCGTTGGTGAACGCTTTCCAAGCGGGCAGGACTTGGGCAAAGGCGTCCATGTCGGTCAGGGTCAGGTCGGGCGTGAACGGGCCGTTGGCAAATTCTTTCCAGATGGAAAAATTCCAATCGAGGTATTGCCGCATGTTTTCCTTGAAATCGCCTTCCTTTTGCAAGGTCTTGACTAACATTCCGTAATCCGAACCTACGTCGGGCGTAGGGTTGTTCGTGGCCATGATATAACGAGCCGATTCCATCCATTCGGCCAAAGATTCCACCTGGTTCATCATGCACATGTTGAAATAAATCATCTCGATTCGGCCTCCGCTCATCGCAATCGCCTCCCGGAGCTGGGCGGTGGTGATGAAAGGATGCCAAGGCAAGGTGGTATCTCGCAGGTGTTCCACCGAATAAGGCGGTTCTGAAATCGGGTACCAGCCCACGCCGTGTCCGACCGGAATCAGGACATAGCGGTGGTCGGGATACTTCTGTCGGGCCCAGCGGATATAATCGCCCAAGGTGGTGTCGTTGGAACTGATGAACTCATCGTGGAATACGGTGTCTTTGACTAGTTGCCCGTTTCGGGTATAAAAGCGGTGCGTGCCTTTCCATTCTTTTTTTTCTTGCCAGGAGGGCGAAGGGTTGTAGAGAACGGTCATGGCTGTTTTCTGTTGCCAGCCTTGCGAGGTCGAATCCCAGCAGGCGGCGGCAGCCTGCCGGATATAGGCTTGTTCGAAATAGTCCCTTTCGCCTCCTTCCATATAGAAAATCAAACACCAGGGTTTCTGTTGGTTTTCCGTCGGGCCGAGGCAGGAAAAGAGCATCAATGCGGACAGGCAGAGGCTCAGTATGGAAATCGTTCTTTTCATGCGTGTTGTGTTTTTA
>JADIMZ010000008.1 GCA_017694335.1 Candidatus Pullibacteroides excrementavium | reverse complement strand
GATCGCACCTTTGAACAACTTTTGGAAATGGGCTTCCGCGAATTATCGTCAGGTGCTCATTGTACCCGGGAACCATGAGTATTACAATTATTGCGATGTAATGGATAATGGATTGCAATGGAATTGGATGTTCAAGAACAATATAGGATATTATCAAAATCAGGCTGTGAGGATTGATGACACAGACTTTATCATGAGCACTTTATGGTCTCAAATCTCTCCTCCCGACGAATATTTTGCGTGGAAGGGAATGAATGATTTCCGGCAGATAATGTATAATGGTAAATTGCTCCAGACAGAGGAGTTTAACCAGATGCATAGCTTCTGTTTGAATTTCATCAAGCAAAGTCTGACGGAGAGTACCGCCAAGCACATTGTAGTGATAACACATCATCTTCCCACATTGGAGGTAGTTGCCCCTCATCATAAAGGTTCTGTGCTGAATAGTGCATTTGCTACTGATTTGAGCAAACTCATAGCAGACAGTCGCATTGATGCGTGGATTTATGGGCATTCACATACCAACATTGATGCTGAAATTAACGGAACAAAAGTCATTTGCAATCAAATGGGATATGTATTTGACAACGAACATATCCGCAATGGTTTTAATCCGAGCAAGTGGCTTATTTTGTAACAAGTAGAGGGTGTAAATTAAAGTGTGTCAAGAAAAGTAAAAAAATAATAACTTTAGACACATTTAAGTCCTCGCTCTCGTTTGATGGTCGGCAAATTTTCTTGTGAACATATAAACTTACTCCCACCATTCCCGCATGTTGTAAAGGCGTATCCGATAGTACAGCCGCTCCATTTTGCGGCCATAGATTTCCCGGCCATAATAATAGGCTTTATCATCCAAACTATATTCATCCTCCGCTACCGAGACCGATGCGCTTTTGTAATCCTCAACCACATCTGATGGCACCAAGTCGCCGACATTCCTGACATTCATCCGCATCACCTGCTCTTCCAAGATATTGTCCCCGTCCCTCTCCAGAAATTCCAGCAGACGGATACAGATATCTATCCAGCGGTTGAAACCGAAATTTCCATCTTTGTCAGCTATGAGGGAATGGGAAAAATAGGTACGCATGCAGCGCAGTTTCTTGAGTTCCAAGGAATACAAATACCGCCAGTCGTATTGAGGTGCATTAGAAGCTTCTTCGGCCAGTTCGTCCACCAGCGGCTGAAGATGCTCCTTCTTCCATGCGTTGAAGCGTTTTCTATGGTACCATAAAGCGCGTTGAAATACAGCCTGGGACATCACTTTCCGCTTATCCTCCTTGTTCAGCGCGTCAAAGCCACCTTCCGGCATATCCACGCGCCCATTCCACGGAGCAAAGACCGACACCCACTGCTCAAATTCCTCATCAGAACTCAGCAACTTGGGAATGTGCATTCCCCTTATGCGCAATTTCCTTTTTTCTTCATCCGACAGATGCGAGACATCTGCCAACGGGTAACAGTAATCTTCTTCCTGCAACCCGACCAGTGCTTTTGGTTTATCCATATTATTCATCGTCCATACTATGCCACCATGATTTCCTGATACTGCCTCCGTTCTGCTCAAGTACCTGGTGCAGATATTTCATAGATCGTTCATCCAGTTCTACATCTTCTAAAACAACATCATGCAGTACCGAACGATTATGCAGCCCCAGTCTCCTGACTCCTGAGTAAATCAGTTCCAGTTCCTTCAATGCCAGATTCTTAGAGAGATTCAATGCTATCAAATTCTTACAGAAGTATATTGTCAATTTCTCCAGTTCGGGATTGTCGCTCAAGTCCAACTTATCGAAAGTCCCGTGCTCACAGCACAACTCTTTCAACTGGGGATTCGCGGAGACATCCAGACTTTCGGCATGCCAATTCTCAAAATATGACAAGGCTGGACAGTGCGATATATTTACCTTTTTTAATAGCCCGCAATATCTTCCCCCTGACACGAACCCGAGGATATCACCTTCATCCTCAACAAAAATGTGAATACTCTGCATCCCATAATCCTGAAAACAATGACTTGCAGACTGCCATTCACCTGTCCCGACATAACGGTTCCAGGCCCCGTCTCCCCATTCCACCATCCAGGAACATCCTTCCTGGACCAACAAGTTAAAATAATAACAAGGCGCTTCGTCAGAATAATAACGAACAGCATCAAAGTTCAAATAAATCTCGTTTTTCATCTTTCCCTTAATTTTTTTTGCAAAATTAGCCCTCTCTTATGCCGGAATACAGCACATGCTGCCAGTATTTTTGCGGCAAATTAAATTTCAAGACCATGATGAATCAGATGAACAACACTGACGGATATCGGACTGAACTCCGCGAAATAGAGGACAGGATAAAGTCTATTGTCGGACCTCCGGACTACACAGGCTGTGTCAGAGCACTCGACGAACTGGAGCAGGAGACTTTAGATACACTCGAAAATCTACTGGACGACAGGAAACATTGCCTCAACTGTCTGTTCAGGGGTACAGACGGGGAAATCGCCCGGTTCAAGAAACTCAAAGACCGTTTATCCAGTCTTACCGACTTGATGTACAGGAAAATAGCCAAGATGTACCGGATGCTGCTCAGTAACGGCATGGACGGGGAGTTCGACGATGACTACGGTGTGGAAGGCGAGCTGACCTTCAATTACAGTTCGGCAGACTCGCTATTGGAATTCAGTGGGCAGGAATACTACGGCTCCGATTTCTGCTATATGATTAATGTCATTCACGAAACCACATACTTGAACAAGGCACTGTATCCGATAGCCGACAGCCATAAATGGCTCCGTACCGATGAACATCCGGAAATGTCCGACAAGGAACTGGGATTGAGCAATGACACTGACGAGATTGACTGGTGTGAGATAAAGCACATATCTCCTTGCTGCGAATGGGACTGGCTCCAGGACATACGGATCTGCTACGCCACCCACAATCTGTGCGTCCTCAAACCCTACTCAGTCCCGGACGCATTGCTGCTCAACGATTTCTGGTGCGAAGTCAAGGTCACCTACCAGCACATCACCGACCTTAATGGCTTTTAATACAAGAAAGACTCCTTTCTTTCATTGACTTATGGTTCCCACCAGTCGCGTATCTTGTTCAAGCGTATCTGATAATACAACCTTTCCGCCTTGCGGACATAAATTTGCCGGCCACAATAAGCCTTGTCCAGAACAGATTCTCCCGCTTCAGACGGCAAAGGTGCCTGATTGTAGTATTCTATCAAATTCCCTTCCACAATGTCGCGCACATTGCGCACGTTCAAATGCAGGCTTTGCTCGTCAGATATGCCGCGGCCTTCCGCTACAATATATTCCAACAGCCGGATGCAGATATCCATCCACGGCTTGAAACTGAAGTCGCCTTCCTCGTCTGCCACAAAAGAATAAGAAAAGTAAGCCCGCATGCAACGGAACTTTTCCAATTCCAAGCGATACAAAGACCTCCCAAAGAACATTGGACCGTTGCGGGCTTTCTTAACCAGTTTCTTAATAAAGGGAGGCATCTTCTTTCGCAAAGCCTGCAAGTGCCGGCCATGATACCACCAGTAGCGATAAAGTTCCACATCTTCCTTCACTCCTTCTTCATAATATTCTTCATCAATATTACACTGATTATTCCATTGAGCCACCAAGGTAATGCATGCTTCAAACTCTTCATCGGACTTTATCCGGTCACGGAATCCAAAAGTTACAAAATCAATACCTTTAGCACGCAACTTCAAGGCTTTTTTCCTTGACAAATGCGACACATCCGGCAATGGATAGCTGTAATCCTCATCCGACCAGTACGGCATTGTTTTAATTGAATCCATATACAGCACCTTTTTTTATTTTCATATCACAGTCGCCAAGCCTTTTTCCTTTATTGTTCTTCATCACATATATTTTAGCGTCCCACTCGATATCTTCCCATCTTTTGGATTTATCCGGCTGATAAACAAGCATTACATCTGCATATTTTTCAGCCCATTTAACTTCGCTACTATCTCTCACATCATCCTCAGGAAAAATAGACCTGCCCATCTGATACAAAGCTATAATTGCCACTCCTAATTCTGATGCTGTATCTTTCAGAGCCGCCATAAGTTCCTCATCCATATACCACCTTCCCCCCCGCATCAATTGCACATAGTCGATTATCGCCAATTTAATTCCATGTTCTTCCACCAGTCTTTTTAATTTCGATTTAAAATCAAAAATTGATAAATCCTGAGTATCATCTACATATAATGGACAAGCTCCAATCTTACCTGCGGCAGCATCAACCCTTTTATCTAACTCTTTATCCCCCTTTCCCATAGTTCCCTAACTCGACTAAAGTACAACCGGCTTCCGCAGCAAGAAGCCTGCAACAAAAAATCCATTTCGCTCATTCTCAAAGAGAAATACACAACAGGAATACGATAATCAACAGTCAAATTGCGGGCGATATTCCTCGCCAAGATCGACCTTCCTCCACGCCGCCAACGGGAGCTAAGGACTATCAAGTCTGACAGATGCCAGCCTTTTATGATTTTGTCCAACGGAGGCAAACCAGTTGGAATCATATTTCCCTCTAACTTTTTCGGCATTAACGCTTCCGCTAATTTCATCTTTCTTCAGTTTTATTGATTCGGCGGCAAAATTAGCGGCACCCTATGCCACAACACAGCACAAGGTTGCGGCAACCGCTATCTGACACAATTCTTTCTCTAAATGGCAAGTGTCACGAAACAGTTTACGGCTTCCCACCTTCATGTACACCCGTTTTCGTCTGAACCGCGATAGCCAGAGGTTGGCGGATATATACTGCACGACACAACAGTATGTCAGCCAGCATATAGACAACATCTATAAAGACGACAAACTCTCAATAGAAGCAACTAACAAAAATTTCTTTTTAGTTCGTCAAGATGGCAAGCGACAGGTAAAACGCAACATTGACCACTACAATCCGGATAGGATCATCGCCCTGGGATATCGACCCCAATCACAGGCATCTACACGATCCCGCCGATAGGTGTCCCAGCAACTTCACGAATATATCCCAAAGGAGCTTGCCATGGATGTGCAGGGAGGGAGCTACGGAACAATATAAATGCGGGGAATAAGCCGCAAATTTTGCGGCTTATTCCCCGCAAAGTCGTATTTTTGCAAAAACACTTATGCCGATGTATATACACGAACACGCCGAATGGCCGTCCTTTTCGTGGGACAAAGACCTTGTCAACGAAAGGCTGAACAAAGTATCCAAAGCCGCAGGTTATCTGATGGGCCGCCTTAGCGTCATCGGCTTTAACGACAAAATGTCTGCCGTGGTCGAATCCATCTCCCACGATATCATCGCATCATCCGACATTGAAGGCGTGGAACTGAATAACGAACAAGTACGCTCATCCGTGGCCCGAAAACTTGGAGTGCAATTACAAAATGCCACACCATCCTCCCGGTATATAGACGGCACTGTGGAAATGGCGCTCGACGCAACCCTTAACTTCAATCGTCCGCTCACCAATGACCGGCTGTTCGGCTGGCATAACTGCCTTTTCCCTACTGGATGGAGCGGTTCTACCAAAATAGATGTAGCCCAATACCGGAGCGGGGCAATGCAGGTCATATCAGGCATGTTAGGCAGGGAAAAAGTACATTATGTTGCCCCAGCCCCTGAAAGAATAAACGAAGAGATGGAACGTTTTTTGAACTGGTTCAATTCAGAAACCCATAGCGGCTATATAAAATCGGCAATAGCCCATTTATGGTTTGTCTGCATCCATCCTTTCGATGACGGAAACGGCAGAATCGGACGAGCCATCGCAGACATGGCGCTCTCACAGGCCGAGAACTCACCCATGCGTTTCTTCAGCATCTCTCACCAAATAAACAAGGACAAGAAACAGTATTACGATATACTGGAAAAAACGCAAAAAGGGAACTGCGTGATTACGGAATGGATTATCTGGTATCTTGACTGCCTGCGCCGAGCCATTGAGCAATCGGATGAAATCTTATCGAGGGTCCTTAACAAAGCAATATTCTGGCAGAACCATGCCGAAACCGTTTTTTCCGAACGCCAACGCAAGGTGCTGAATTTATATTTAGACGGCCATCCCGGCAAACTGACAAACAAGAATTGGGCAAAACATACAAAGGTATCTCCCGATACAGCAGCACGCGATATAAAAAATCTGGTAGAGAAAGGTATCCTGATTCCTCAAGAGGGCAGAGTCCGGGATGTTTTCTACGGAATCCGATGCAGCGACACCCTCCTTGTCATCCCTCTACCCGAAAACTGAGCTGGTACAAACAAGACAACCTCTTCTTGGAAAAATGGAAATCTTTGCATGACATCCAGATTAACCAGGGCTTTGGTTGTCGCCGAAGATGAGCTAAAAGCCACGCCCTCACGAACCATGCAACCTCAAATGCGGCTTCTTTCCCGAAGCTATGCCATGTTTTGGCACTTTATGGGTTTTTCTTTGCATCAAAATTGATGTTAAACCTATAAAAACAAACAGTATGGCAACAAAGAACTGGAACAACGATTTTATGGACAAAGTATTGGAAGAAGCCGCATGGAAAGAACTGTCAAGCGAGTTTGCTTGGAATGAACAACTGCTGGAAAAGTACAAGGACAAAGTGGTGTGGAAGGAGATTGCCGAAAACAGCAACATCCTTTGGACCGTATCCATGATAGAGAAGTTCAAGAACAAAGTCGATTGGGATGAACTATCCAATTCCGACAACGAACACCTGTTCACGGCGGAAAATCTGGAGAAATACAAGGATTACTGGAACTGGCATACATTATCAAGAAATTCAAGCATAGAACTCACCCCCGCGCTCTTGGAGCAATTTGCCGAGTATTGGGATTGGAGCGAAATCATCGACAACTATAAATTGAACGAATTGTACGGCATGGATTTCCTTGAAAAGTACCAAGACTACATCCCGGCTTCCAATCTGCAGCGTTCCCGTTTATGGGACAAATTGGTGGAGGACGAAAAGAAACAACTGAAGATTCGTATCCTTTCATAAAGCAAATGAAGACCTTCGAAAACTACGATGTCAAGATATTCACTGACCGCATCGAGGACAGCGCCAGCGAGCAAATCAAGGAACTGCTGTCCATCGATGTGTTCAGCCGGTGCAAAATCCGCATCATGCCCGATGTACATGCCGGAGCAGGCTGCGTCATCGGTTTTACCGGAAACTTGGGCGACAAGGTGATACCCAATATCGTGGGCGTGGACATTGGGTGCGGCATCTTGGTACAGCCGTTCATTTGCATCGGCGGCATAGATTATCATACCCTCAACGAATTCATCCTTCAGCACATACCGTCCGGTCGCAATTACCGGGACAAAAATTATGCGCCGCTCCCGCAGCAATACATGGATACATATCGCGAAGCCAAGGATATCATCAAGCAGCTGCGCTGCTACCGCGAACTGAAAGATACCAAACGCCTGAATGCCTCCATTGGTTCATTGGGCGGCGGCAACCACTTCATCGAATTGGACAAAGACGAAAGCCGCATGACCTATTTGGTTATTCACACCGGCAGCCGCAACTTGGGGAAGCAGGTGGCAGAGATATACCAAAAATTGGCCGTAAAATGCCAATCGGGCTGGGCTGAACTGATGGAAGAACAAAAGCGGATGATTGCCGAATACAAATCGGCGGGTCGTAAGGGCGAATTGCAGGATGCCATACGCCAACTGCACAACTCGTTCAAGACGCGTAAACCTGCTATACCGCCTGCCCTTTCCTATCTGGAAGGCGCATACCGTGAAGATTATCTGCACGACATGCGTCTCTGCCAAGGTTGGGCGAAGCTGAACCGCAGCCTGATTGCCGACCTCATCATGGATCATTTCGTCCAGCAAGGGCATGTGAAGGCAAAACTCTATGATTTGACATTTGAAAGCGTGCATAACTACATAGGCGATGACAACATCATTCGCAAAGGGGCGATAGCCGCTTATAAAGGGCAGAAATGTATCATCCCGTTGAACATGCGTGATGGGTCGCTTATCTGCATTGGCAAGAGCAATACAGATTGGAATTGTTCTGCCCCGCACGGAGCAGGGCGTATCATGAGCCGGAGCCAGGCCTTTAAGACAATTTCCATGGATGACTACCATGCCTCCATGCAGGGAATTTATAGCGAAAGCCTATCGGAAGACACCAAGGATGAGTCGCCCATGGTGTACAAACCCATGAACGAAATCATCGAAAATATCCGGGACACAGTGAACATTGTGAATGTGATAAAACCCGTCTATAACTTCAAGGCTGCGGAATAATATAAATGCGGTGAATAAGCCGCAAAATTTGCGGCTTATTCACCCAAACTGTCTTTTGCAAAAATGTTGCTTGTCATTCCTCTACTTTTTCACTGGTACATGTCTACTTTTTCAAGGTGGTACAAACAAGACAACTCCTTCTTGGAAAAATGGAACAAAACCTATATTTTTGTCTTGGAAAAATGGAAATTTTCAAAAATTCCGCTCTAGACAAAAGGAAACAAATGCTAAATAGAAAGATTGACAAATATTTACAGGAATACTACAAAAACAACCGGCAAGCCTTGCTTGTCACCGGAGCTCGCCAGACAGGAAAGACGTATTCCATCCGGGAATTTGGAAAAGCATTCAAAAGCTTCGTCGAAATAAACTTCATTGAAAACCCGGAAGCAGCAAAAGCATTCCATGATGTCAGGAACACTGCCGATCTCCTGCTCCGGCTATCAGCCATGACGAATATCCCGCTTATCAAAGGCGAAACCCTGATATTTTTTGACGAGGTTCAAAAATGCCCGGAAATCGTCACCGCCATCAAATTCTTAGTGGACGAAGGTTCGTACCGTTATATTCTGAGCGGATCGCTGCTTGGCATCGAACTAAAAGACATCCGTTCCGAACCCGTTGGATACATGGGCGTAAAAGAAATGTATCCACTTGATTTTGAAGAATTCATATCAGCCGTAGGCATCAATGAGCAAATCATCGGCAGTCTTCGCAAAGCGTGGGAAAGCCGCACTCCGGTCGACAGCTTCCTTCATACCAAAATGATAGAACTTTTCCGCTTGTATCTGGTTGTCGGGGGAATGCCCGCCGCTGTGGAAAAATATATCCAGACAAACAACCTGCAGGAAGTCTTGCATACCCAACAAGACATCATCCGGCTCTACAAACGGGACATTGCCCAATACGACCCCGACCATAAGCTCTATATCGAGGAAATCTTCGATTTGATTCCACCTGAACTCAATGCAAAAAACAAACGCTTCATCCTCAAACGCCTTAACGAAAACGCCAAGTATGAACGCTATGCAAACAGTTTTCTATGGCTTACAAAGGCAGGTGTGGCACTGCCAGTGTACAATGTCGATGAACCCAGAATCCCGCTGCAACTATCCCGCTCGCGGAACCTTTTAAAGCTGTTCCAAAGCGATGTCGGCTTGCTTGCTGCACAATACGCCGAAGGAATCCAGCTAAGAATCATCACCGGGGACAAAGGCATCAACTTCGGATCCGTCTATGAGAATGCAATAGCGCAAGAACTTGTCGCACACGGCATCACACCATATTATTACAATAACAAAAAACGCGGGGAAATAGATTTCGTCATCGAACTCGGCGGGAACGTCCTTCCTATCGAAGTCAAATCCGGCAAAGATTACGAAACGCACCGCGCCTTGGCCAACATTCTGGATTGCCAGGAATATGCGCTGCAAGAAGCCATTGTGTTCAACAACAGCAACATGAAGACAGAAGGGAAAATCTTGTATGCCCCTGTCTATTTAGCGATGTTCCTGGAAAGGAAATCCGAAGCCCCGAACTTTTACAAAGTGGACCTAAGCGGCTTGATATGAGGTTCGGCTTAACCAGGGCTTTGGATGCGTCGCGGCAGAGTCAAAGCAAGGGTGGCTGCGCCGAAGCCCCTCCGCCTCGGACATGCTCAAGGATGGAACTGCCTTGGCATGTCCCTCGGCTTAACCGGGGCTTTTGCCTCTGCGCTCGACTTTCGCTATCTTTGATTGCATCGAAGATAGGATGCGGTTCGGCAATGGCAATCAAACAAGTTTGTTGCTATTGCTCTCACCTTTCGCTATCTTTGCCGTTTAGAACCGATGCCAAGCGAACGCTCATCTAAACAAAATTGCATTCCCTCATTCTGAACGTCTTGTGCGTCCAAGCACGCTTCGGCATCGCCCTGCCAAAAACCAAAAAAAATGCTTCAGGAAGAAAGCCAGAACGGCCTCGACTTTAACGTGGCCGATTACGATGAAGAAACGATACGTACCCTCAAATGGAACGAGCATATCCGCCTGCGCCCCGGAATGTATATCGGGAAATTAGGCGACGGCTCCAGCCAGGACGACGGTATCTATGTGCTGCTCAAGGAAGTAATCGACAACTCGATTGACGAGTTCGTGATGGGGAACGGGAAGACCATCGAAGTCACGCTCAGGGATAACGTGGCCACCGTCCGCGACTACGGCCGGGGCATACCCTTGGGAAAGGTAGTGGAATGTGTGTCGGAGATGAACACCGGCGCCAAATACGACTCCAAGACTTTCAAGAAATCGGTCGGCCTGAACGGGGTCGGCACCAAGGCGGTCAACGCCCTTTCCAGCCATTTCGTGGTAGAATCCGTGCGTGACGGCAAGAAAAAGAGAGCCGAATTCGAGCAGGGCGTATTAGTCAAGGAAGAACTGACCGACTGCTCCGAACGCAACGGCACAAGGGTCAGCTTCAGCCCCGACCCGGAAATGTTCGGCAACTACCACTTCATTGAGGAATACATCGAGGCCATGCTGTGGAACTACGCCTACCTGAACCACGGCCTGACCATCAGCTACAACAAGAACAAGATAAAAAGCGAGAACGGGCTGAAAGACCTGCTGGAAAACAACATGGACGGCAGCCCGCTTTATCCTATCGTGCATATCGTGGACGAAGACCTGGAATATGCATTCACCCATGTGGACAAGCAGTACGGTGAAGAATACTACAGCTTTGTCAACGGCCAGCACACCACCCAAGGCGGTACCCACCAGAGCGCGTTCCGCGAAGCCTTCGCCAAGACGGTCAAGGAGTTCTACAAGAAAGACTACGACACCTCTGATATCCGCACCGGCCTTATCGCCGCTGTCAGCATCAAGGTCATAGAACCCGTGTTCGAAAGCCAGACCAAGACCAAGTTAGGTTCGGTCTATATGGACAACAGCGAAGAAGCCAGGAAACAGAACCAAGGAGAAGGCCGCGAGACAGTCCGCAATTACATCCACAACTCCGTCAAGAAGAATATCGACAACTTCTTGCATATCAACGGAGATGTAGCCGAAGCCATGCAACGCAAAATCATCGAAAGCGAGAAAGAACGCAAAAGCATGGCCGACCTCAAGAAAATAAGCCGGGAAAGCGCCAAAAAGACCAACCTGCACAACAAAAAACTGCGCGACTGCCGGATTCACTATAACTCCAACCACGACTTGAGGCTTCAGACCACCTTGTTCATCACCGAAGGGGATTCTGCCACCGGCAGCATCACAAAAAGCCGGGATGCCAACACCCAAGCCGTTTTCAGCCTACGAGGAAAACCGCTCAACAGCTACGGCCTCAATAAAAAGATTGTCTACGAAAACGAAGAATTCAACCTGCTGCAAGCGGCTCTCAATGCCAGCGAAGACATTGAGAATCTCCGTTACAACAATATCGTAATCGCTACCGATGCCGATGTGGACGGGATGCATATCCGCATGCTGCTGCTGACCTTCTTCCTGCAATTTTTCCCGGACATCATCAAAGCCGGCCACCTCTATATCTTGCAGACCCCTCTATTCCGGGTCCGCAACAAGCAGAAGACCTTCTATTGCTATACCGAAGAGGAACGCCTGGATGCCATCAAGCAATTAGGGGGAAAACCTGAAATCACGCGGTTCAAGGGGCTTGGGGAAATCTCTCCCAACGAATTCAAAGTCTTCATCGGCCCGCAGATGCGATTGGATCCGGTATTGATGCGCAAAGACCAAGGTATTGCTGAAGCGCTCGATTTCTACATGGGGAAAAACACACCCGAGCGCCAAGGATTCATCATGGAAAACCTGCGTACCGACATCGATGTGGACTAACAGGTTTATTCAGACCATCACGTCCCGAACCCTTACCAAGAAAAAATCCCTGTCAGAGACTCATCATGTCCTGACAGGGATTTACAATTCAAGGCCTTGAAAAATCTTACTTGCCTGTCTTTTGGAAGTTATCCAAGCCTTCCTGCAAATAAGCAATAAACGCCTCTACATCACTGTCGTAGCCATACGAACGCGAGGTCAGCTCCTTGCCTTCGGTATCGAGCAGGTTGTAGTAAGGCAGCGTATTGGTATTGAAACGGGTTACCTGGAAATCGGCGTTCCGCTTGCCCATCGTCTTCATCACCTTGCCGTTGATCGAAGAAGTAACCCATTCGGCTTCGGGCAACTCTTCCCGGTCATCGCAATAGAGCGCAATGATGATGTATTCCTTGAGCAGCGCCTGAACGCGGGGATCGGACCATACTTCGGCCTCCATCTTCTTGCAGTTGGCGCAGGAATGCCCCTTGAAGTCGATGAACACCGGCTTGTTCTGCTGCTTGGCGCAAGCCATGCCTTCGTTGTAATCAAAATAGCCTTTGAGACCGAACGGCAATGTCAGACGGTCGGAATAACGCGGCGTGCCGCAAAGTTCCTGTTCCGGACCGGCAGCGGCCGAACCCACGCCCGAAACCATCACCGGCTGGCTCAAGTTGAACTGCTGGGTGGTGATAGGCGGAACCAACGAAGACACCATCTTCAAAGGCGCACCGAACAGACCGGGAATCAAATAAATCGTGAACGAGAATACCGCAATGACCAAAATCAGGCGGAACACCCCGATATGCGGCACATCCGAATCGTGGGCGAACTTGATTTTGCCCAAAAGGTAGAATCCCAGCAACGCGAAAATCACAATCCAGATAGCCAGATATGCTTCACGAGTAAAGATATGCAATTCGTAAACCTGGTCGATATTGAGCAGGAACTTCATACCGAAAGCCAGCAAGACGAAAGCGAACACCACCTTGACCGAGTTCAGCCAGCCGCCCGACTTGGGCATCTTGGCCAACAGAGAGGGGAACAAGGACAAGAGGAAGAACGGGAATCCCATCGCCAGACCGAAGAAGAACATCCCCAACAGAGGCTTCAGCACCGAAGTACCCATCGCCGCTTCCACCAGCAAAGTAGCCACAAAAGGCCCGGTGCAGGAGAAAGACACGATAGCCAGAACGGCCGCCATGAAGAAAGCCGAAATGTAACCGCCCTTGTCGGCCTTGGCATCCAGCTTATTGGACATGCCCGAAGGCAAAGTAATCTCAAACAAGCCGAAGAACGAGAAAGCGAAAGTCACGAACAAGAGGAAGAAAATCAGGTTGGGAATCCAGTGCGTGCTGAGCACATTGGCGAAGTCAGCACTCTTGGTAATCGCAACAATCGCTCCAATCAAGGTATAAATCAAAGTGATGGACAAAGTAAAGATAGCCCCTTTGATAATCCCGGCCTTGCGGCTGCTTCCATCATCGGTATCCATGAAGAAGGACACCGTCATAGGAATCATCGGGAACACGCAAGGGGTGAACACGCAAGCCAGACCGGCCAAGATAGCCAGCAGGAAGAAACCGGCCAGCGATTCTTCTTCCTCTACTGGAACAGAAGCTTCTTCTACCGTGGCATTCGCGTCTTGATCAGATACTGCCGGTTGAGCCGGAGCCGAAGTTTCAGCCACCGCTTCCTTGGCAGCCGGTTCAGCCTCGGCCACCGGTGCCGGAGCCGCCCCTTTCACACCTTTCACCTTGAACGACAATTCAATATCATTGAAAGGCAAGCAAGTTTCATCGTTGCAGACCTGATAGTCCACCGTAGCATCAATCGTGAAATTTTCCTCGGTATGAATCGTGATTTTCTGACGGAATTCGGCATCCTTGGCAAAGAACCTCACCATGCCGAGAAACTCATCGTTTTCTTCCACCGGAGCCGGATTTTCAGAAGCCGTCCCGACCAGTTTGAAATTGCCGGATTCCGGGAAATTAAAGGTAGTAGGCAAGGCACCGCCTGCGTCCTGCGAATACAAATGGTATCCGCCGCCCACATTCGCTTTGATAACCAATTCGGCCTCATTTCCCTTCAGGTACTTGACCGAACACTTCCATTTGACCGGGTTTTCCTGCGCCCAGCTGGCTGCTACCAACAGGAAAAATCCCCATACGGCAAACAGTATCTTCTTCATGGTTTGTATTTATTTGTTGTACAACATTAAATTTTCTTTTGCGATTCCAGATTGGGCGAACCCGCAACAGGCTTGACCCGGTCGAAGGCGAAATGCAGAAACGAAAAAACCGGATACAGCACCACGCTGGCCGCGATACCTAAGAAACCGAAAATGCAGACCAGACCAGCACAACCGCCAGCAAGAAAAACAGGTAAACCATCCTCTTCGACTTCCATTTCCAACCCCCGCCTTTGAGCGAGAACATCCTGAAATTGCTCACTAGCAGTAATGCCATCAAAATGGAAAGCAGCAGGATGAAATACACGTTCAGCACAAAGCCTGTCTTTACCCAATGCAAGCCCAAAGCCGCCCAGAACAGTGCGTTGGCCGGGGTCGGCATCCCCTTGAAATCCTTTTTCTGTTCCTCGTCCAGATTGAATTTACCCAATCGGTAGGCCGAAGCCAAGGCCATCAGAAGCACGATGAAGCCCATCCAAGACGGCAGCACCAGCTGGGAAACCACCATGTCGTAAGCAATGAAGGAGGGGGCCACGCCGAAGCTCACCACATCCGAAAGCGAATCCAGCTCCTTGCCCAACGGCCCGGCCACGCCCAACAGACGAGCCACCATGCCATCGAACAAGTCGAAGACCGCCGCCATCAGAATCAAAACGGCCGCCCATGCCGCCTCTCCCTCAAAGGTACAGGCAATGGAAAGGCATCCGCACAGCAAGTTGCAAAGCGTCAGGAGGTTCGGTATTTCCCTTTTCAGTCCGTACATAAGTGCAAAGGTAACAATTTCAAGGAATCTAATTGAAATTCGGAATTTTTAGATTTTTCCGCAGGCTCAAGACACCATACAACCTCACCAAGAAGGGGCCAAGTCGTACTTCGAGAGAGGCCGCAGTTCAGGCAGCCAATGGTAGCCTTTCAACGTCCTCTGCCGCTGCGTGAGCCGGTCCACCGGATACAGCGTCGAACTCTTGGGTTTCACCACCGTGATTCCATCCAAATCGCTTTGCTTGAAGTACATCTTCAGACTCTGGCTCTCGGTCTTGTTGACCCCAAGCAGCTCGTTCTTCTCATCCAAGACATAGTAAATCGACAAAGCATTGCCAATCACATGCGTCCAATCCAAATAAGAACTGTCGGTGAAATACCCCCACATCTGCCGGCCTTTCACCTGGTTATAATAGAACTGAGGCGCAGACACCTCACTGACAATAAAGACATTCTCCTGCACCAGAAACTTCTCCGGACGATTATCGGCAAACCAAAGCTTCATCGTGTCCCCGTCAATCTGGTAATCCTGCACCCAGACTACCGGCTCGCGGTACATCTCCATCACGGAATCACGATGCATATAACTCAAGGAGTCGCACTTCCCTTGAATATCGTAACGGAAAAAACGCACATCGTGGTAAGCCATCAAATCCTTCATCTGCCGAGTCGTATCGTAGGTCATCACCATCGTGTCGCTTACCACGAACAAGGAGTCCCCCTGCTCCACCACCACGCCGCGAGGGTTGATGGTGAAGAAGGCCCGGCCCAAGTTCTCCCTGTTCTCCGCATACTCGCTCTTCACATAGCAGTTCCGCGCCGTATCCAACAGCATCACATTCCAATAAGCCTGCCCTTCCTTGCCTGCCAAGTCGTAATAAATACTGTCGCCAAATAAAGTCTGCGTCTCCTTGGTCTTCACATAAGCATCACCATCCAAGCTCACCTGCTCCTTTTCCTGGTCGAACCAGCCTTTCAAACCGTACATGTAGTAATCGGTCGTCTCGATATTGGTGGCCCCCTGGAAACGGGTAAACCCAGCCTTGTTATAATGCAGCGTATCCGTCCAAATAGTATATTCCGGATTCACAATTACCACATCCTCATAGCAATGAAACAAGCCTGTCGAACCTTCGTAATACCCTTTTACCGAAGTAAGCACCGTCTCGCCTGTCAGAATCTCCCCCCCCCGTGTGTACACAGCCGAATTATCCGAACCTTCAAACAGCAAGGAAGGAGTCTTCAAGGTCATGTCCTTGTCCTTCAGCACCACGTTCCGATCCACCACATACGAACCCGTCGTGCCGTTGTAGTCCAGCACCTCTCCCGTAATGAAAACGTTGTCTTTGGTATAAATCCTCAGATTATCATAAGCCTGGCAAGAACCCGTCTTTTGGTCGTAGTCCGCAAAATCGCTGTAAATCCGGTTGCCCTGCTGCACGATTTCCACATGGCCGATTAGACGGTACACATTAGGCCGTCCCGGAATGCTCACAATGGAATCGCCGGTAAAAGTCTGTGCCTGAAGCCCCGCAACTACCGAAAGCAACCACAGGAACAGCCCGAATGCAAATCTTCTCCCAGAATTTTTATCCATAATGCCGTTTTCACGCACCGCGAACGATGGTCTCTTCCCTGTCCGGTCCTACCGACACAACCTTGATTTGGCTTCCGGTCTCCTGACAAATGAAATCCAGATACGAACGGAAAGCCGCCGGCAATTCTTCATAACGGCGAGCCTGGCCGATAGAAGACTTCCAGCCCGGAAGTTCCTTGTATTCGGGAACCACTCGTTCCGCCTGCTCGGTCGTTGGATAATATTCCATCTTCTTGCCATCCAAAGTATAATCCACTGCCACCTTGACTGTATCGAACTCGTCCATCACATCGGCTTTCATCACCACCAAGTCCGTGATACCATTGATCATCAGGGTATAACGCAAAGCCGGCAAATCCAGCCAGCCCGTGCGGCGAGGACGACCCGTCGTAGCTCCGAACTCATGCCCTTTGGCACGCAATTCCTCCCCTGTGGCATCGTGCAACTCTGTAGGGAACGGCCCGCTGCCCACACGGGTGCAATAGGCTTTGAACACCCCATACACCTTGCCGATAGCCG
Organism: Candidatus Pullibacteroides excrementavium; assembly: GCA_017694335.1. Lineage (GTDB taxonomy): Bacteria > Bacteroidota > Bacteroidia > Bacteroidales > P3 > Pullibacteroides > Pullibacteroides excrementavium. Next base: position 789 of record JADIMZ010000008.1, on the reverse strand, counting down.
AAGGCGGAACACCCAGCCCCACGCATACACCGGCCGTTACCGTACTCGAAGAAGTCACAAAAGGATAAGAACCGAAATCCACGTCCAGAAGCGAACCCTGCGCTCCTTCGGCCAAAACCGTCTTACCCTCCGCCAACGCCCTGTTCAAATATATCTCGGTAGGCAAAACTTGGAACGAACGCAATTCCTCGATGCCCGACATCCACGCCTTTTCATATTCAGCCAGCGTTTTGCCATCGATCCGCGCAACCTCCAAATCAAAACCCAAATTCTTCAACTGCAACAGATGATCGGCCTTTAAAGTCTCGTATTTTTCCTGGAACGAAGGCGCAAAGACATCCCCCATCCGCAAACCGCAACGAGCCACCTTGTCGGTATATGCCGGCCCGATTCCTTTCACGGTAGAACCAATCTTCTTGCTGCCTTTCTTCTGTTCCAATGCCGCATCCAGCAGACGGTGCGTTGGCAGAATCAAGTTAGCCTTGTCCGAAATCACCATCCGATCCCGGGCCTCGATGCCCACTTTGCGCAGATTCTCTATTTCCTCGCAGACAATGCAAGCGTCAATCAGCACTCCGTTTCCAATCACATTCACCTTGCCTTCGTGGAAAATCCCCGAAGGAATCGTATGCAATACATGGGTCATGCCACCGAACTTGATGGTATGCCCTGCATTAGGCCCGCCTTGAAAACGAGCCACAATATCATATCCGGGCGCCAGCACGTCCACGATTTTCCCTTTTCCTTCATCTCCCCATTGGATGCCAAGGATGACATCTACTTTGCTCT
>JADIMZ010000069.1 GCA_017694335.1 Candidatus Pullibacteroides excrementavium | reverse complement strand
GCCCAAGAAGACTTCCGGGCAAAGCAAGCCCTATAAATACAGAAAAGTCCTATGGGGCATTTTCGCATCTTTGGTTTTCCTTGTCGCCTTGCTTTTCACCTGTATCGCCACAGGCGTGTTCGGTTTCATGCCCACCTTCGAAGACCTGGAAAACCCGCAAAGCTCGTTGGCATCCGAGATTATCAGTGCAGACCAGAAAGTTATCGGCACTTACTATGTTGAAAACCGTACCAACGCCGAATACCATGAACTGTCCCCCTATCTAATCCAAGCCCTGATTGCCACTGAGGACAGCCGGTTCTACAAGCATAGCGGCATCGATTTACGGTCCTTGGGCCGGGTACTCTGGAAATCCATCTTACGAGGAGACCGCAGCGGTGGCGGAGGAAGCACTATCAGCCAACAATTGGCCAAGAATCTTTTCCCTCGCAAACGCCTCAGCAAAGCCGGGCTGGCCATCAGGAAATTCAAAGAATGGGTCATTGCCGTGAAACTGGAGCGAAATTACTCCAAAAGCGAAATCCTGGCCATGTATTTCAACACAGTAGATTTCGGGAACAATGCTTACGGCATAAAGACAGCTGCCCAAACCTATTTTGGCAAGACACCGGCTGAACTGGATATTGACGAAGCCGCGATTTTAGTTGGCATGCTCAAAGCAACCACCTATTACAATCCTGTTCGGAATCCGGAGAATTCGAGACAGCGACGCAATGTCGTGCTGGGGCAGATGCTCAAATACGATTATATCAATCAGACCCAATACGATACCCTCAGCGCCTTGCCTATCGACATGAGCCGCTTTGTACGCCAGGACCACACCGAAGGAACGGGAACCTATTTCAGGGAATACGTACGGCAATGGATGAACGAATGGTGCAAGACCCATGAAAAAGCGGACGGGAAGCCATACGACCTCTACCGGGACGGACTCAAAATCTACACCACCCTCAATACCCGGATGCAGAAACACGCCGAAGATGCCGTAGCCGAATGGATTGGAGGAACATTGCAAGCCGACTTCCGCAAAGATGTACGAGGAGAACGGAATGCACCTTTCTCGAACGACATCCCGACCAGCGAAGTAGAGAAATTCATGGATCAAGCCATGAAGAACTCGGATCGGTACCGTACAATGAAAGCCGCCGGCGCTTCGGAAGATGAAATCCGGAAAGCATTCCATACCAAAGTGCAAATGAAAGTCTTCAGCTGGAATGGCGGAGAAAAAGACACCCTCATGACCCCTTGGGACTCGCTTTGGTATCACAAATGGTTCCTGCATTGCGCCCTGATTTCCATCGAACCCCAAACCGGCTATGTCCGAGCCTATGTAGGGGACATCAGCTACAAGTATTTCAAATATGACAATGCTTCGCAGGGACGCCGCCAAGTAGGCTCGACTTTCAAGCCTTTTGTCTACACTTTGGCCATGCAGGACGGAGGATACCTGCCCTGTACCGAAGTGCCCAACGTTCCTGTCTGCGTCCCTCTACCGGACGGAACAGAATGGTGCCCGACCAATTCTTCAAAGGCCAAGGAAGGGGAAATGGTAAGCCTGCGATGGGCTTTAGCCAATTCCATCAACTGGGTGACCGCATTCCTAATCAAACAGTTCCCTCCCGAAGCCGTCATATCGCTGACTCGCCGGATGGGCATCACCGCCCCGATGGAACCCGTACCATCCATTTGTTTGGGGACCATGGACATTTCTGTTTTGGAAATGGTCAGCGCGATGGCGACATACGCCAACAAAGGCATCCATATCGACCCGATTTTCATAACCCGGATCGAAGATAAAAACGGAATCGTACTGGAAGAATTCAGTCCGCAGACAGAAGAAGCAATGAGCGCCAGGACCGCTTACCTGATGCTGGACTTGATGAAAGGAGTGGTAAACGAAGGGAGTGGCCGCCGAGTTCGTTGGAAATACGGGCTCAAACTGCCCGTAGCTGGTAAAACCGGAACAACCCAGAACCATTCCGATGCCTGGTTCATGGGAATCACTCCCACGCTGGCAAGCGGAGTGTGGGTGGGAGGAGAATTACGCTCCATCCATTTCAACAGCATGCGTTTAGGGCAAGGAGCCAATGCGGCATTACCCGTATGGTCCTTATATATGCGAAACATCTTGCAGGATTCTGCCGTATTGCATTTCCCGCAAGATGATTTCGAATGCCCGCCAGAACTAGAAGGCGTTGATTTGAATTGCACGGAAATGAATCCCATTTCAAATCAAGCAATGCCGGGCGTAGCGGAAACGCCGACACATGAGGATATGAACAACTTGATGTAAGATCGGGCAAAACGGTCAAACGTCATTATCAATCATTGATATACACACGTTTAACCCTTAAAGAGACTGAAGTCAATATCTCATAGGGAATCGTGTCCAAGCAAGAGGCCATGACATCTATAGGATGCTGCTTTCCGAAAATCTCCACCTCATCGCCTTCCTGCGCGGGTACGTCTGTCAAGTCGATCATGCACATATCCATACAAATACTTCCAATAATAGGAACTTTGCAACCATTAACCAGCACATGGTAGCGCCCATTGCCTAGATGGCGGTTCAATCCATCGGCATAGCCTATCCCGATGACCCCGACACGAGTCTCTCGACGGGCCACGAAACGCCGGCCATATCCTACCGCATCGCCAGCCGGAATTATCCGTATCTGCGATATGACGGTCTTCAACGTACTGACCGTCTCCAAATGCTTTTGCATGACGGCATCAGTTCCTACTCCGTACAATCCTATCCCCAAACGAACCATCTCAAACTGGTAATCCGGGTAATAAAATATACCCGCCGTATTGAGGCAATGCCGCAGGATATCCGGAAACAGCGTCTTGAAACGATGACTCATCTGGGTATACAAGGCCAGCTGTTTCCGGGTATAAGCATCCATCTCCGGCATATCCGCCGTGGCCAGATGGGTATAGACCGACTGCACCTTGATACGGGGATTCGAGGCCAGGCGAGGCAGAAGGCTGTCCAAATCCTTTTCTTCGAACCCCATCCGGTGCATCCCGGTATCCAGACCGATATGGACTTTGACCACGTCCTGTCCAGAATCCGAGGCGAGGCCCGAAGGACGATTCTCCCCGGAAAGATAATTTTCCAAAGTCTCCAGCATCCGAAAATTATAAATGGCCGGTTCCACTTGGTAGCGGACAGCGGTTTCCAAACCCTCCACCTCCGCATTCATGCACATGATAGGCAACCGGATTCCATTGTTCCTCAGAGCCACGGCTTCGTCCACATAAGCCACGGTCACGTAATCCACATGATTGAACTCCAAGACATCGGCAATCTCATGACTCCCGCTTCCGTAAGAAAAAGCCTTCCCCATCACCATCAGCTTGGTTTCCGGTTTCAGCAAGCCACGGAAATAATTCAGGTTATGCACCAAGGCACTCAAATTCACCTCCATCACCGTTTCATGCACACGCCGCTGCAACAAGGCATCAATCTTTTCAAACGCAAAAACCCTCGCTCCTTTGAGCAAAATCGCCTTTCCGGCATAATCCTCGCAACGGAAATCCTGCAATAACCGGTCCGTATCCGGATAAAAACGAGCTTCGAACTCTGCAAAGCAAGACTGTTGACGCATCACAGCCGACCCGACCGCGACAAGTTCCCGGATCCCTTTCTGCCGCAGCACATCCGCGACCTCCCCATACAATTCAGCCTCCGGTCTCCCGCTTTGCAATATATCGGACATGATCACGCAACACGGTTTACCTTGGGCATGATTGCACAAGAAATCCACAGCCAAGCAAAAAGAAGTGAAATCCGAACTATAGGCATCGTTCAGCACCCAGCTATGCCCTACCCCTTCTTTCATTTCCATCCTCATCTTCAACGAAGGCAGCTGGCGAAAACGATCTTCTATCACAGCATCCGGAAAACCAGCATCCAGCATGAACAACCAGCAATGCACCGCATTCTCAAACGAGGCCTGATCGGAAAAAGGAATCCTCAAACTATGCTCCCTGGCCCGGAAAAGAGCTTTGAGCATACGTCCTCCGGAACACACCCGATTCTCCAGAATCTGCATATCGGCCGGACCGGCAGAAACCGATTGTTTGTCCGATGTGACCGCACTCCAGCTCAGCAAACGCACGCTCTTCGGCAAGCCCCCATCTGCCAAAGCCCCAATTATATCTTGATAATCGGCACAAAAAATCAACTTTTGAGACAAACCGAACAACTTTAGCTTCTCGCAGGTCTTTTGCCGGCGATTTTCGAAACCGGCATCATGAGCGGTCCCGATATTGGTCAGAATCCCTATTGTTGGTTGCATGACCGCCCTCAAGCTCGCCATTTCCCCCGGTTCGGAAATCCCCGCTTCAAAAATTCCCATGTCATCGGCAGTGTCCATCTGAAGCACTGACAATGGCACACCTATTTGGGAATTGAAGCTCTTAGGGCTGCGCACAATATGCTTGTCGAAACCCAATAAGAACGAAAGCCATTCCTTCACTATGGTTTTGCCATTGCTCCCCGTAATCCCGACCACTGGAACAGAGAACCGGGAACGATGCCATGCAGCCCATTCCTGCAAGGCGATCATCGTATCCTCCACTTCTATGAAAAACGCATCCGGCATGGTTTCAAACTCCGGCAAGAAACAGCTAATCAGAAAATACCTGACTCCTTCCACATACATTTTCCGTACATAACGATGCCCATCGTTCTTCCTGCTTCTCAATGCCACAAAAAGCGCTGAACGTACAGTTTCGAAACTACGGCTATCCGTGATAATCTGATCGATCCTCATATCCATGGCCGGGTTCCCTGCCATAATCCGGCCTCCAGCATGGAAACAACGTCCATGCGTAGCTTCCACGATAGATGAAAGCGTAAACGAAGCAATCTGCATCTTTCCTCTCCTATTAGGAAAAAGGCCTGGATACCATTCCATCTGAACCGGAAAGTACACCAAGCCTTCTACTATTTCAATTGAAATTCATGCTATTGTTCTTCCGCCAACATCCTCTCCGAAACATCATCATCCTTGTTCTCCCGACGATTTGAACGATAATTTGCATATCCGAGAGGATTTTCCGTCAGCAAACGGTTTTGCTGGCGAGCCGCATCCATATCCATCGCCAAGCAGACGGCACGGAACATGGAACGGAATGCCGTATCCAAATCATCGCCAGCAACAGGCATCGTTTCTATATGAATCACTGGAAGAGAAGCTGTAAAATAGCACATATCCTCCCGACGGCGGTTTTCTATGCACATCTCCATCTGTTCCTTGTACATGCAGAGGATGGCATCGAAAGCCCTTATATCCTGACTGGCCAGAAAGGCTCTGGCAGGAAACGGGCCGAAAACAGGCATTCCGCTCTCAAACAAGGAATTAACCACAGGCATAATACGCTGAGTTCCTGGCAATGTAATACGATCCGATTGCAAATCCTTGTTCATCCCCAAAACCGCAATACGAGGTGTCGTGATTGAGAAATCCATCTGCAGGGTCCGGTACAAATCCCGAATCCGCTGCTCTATACGTTGATTGGAAAGATAGGATTCGGAATCCTCCCGCCTAACGGTTGTCAAAAAACTCAGACGAAGATTCTCGCACAACAACATCCTGAACGGATTACCCGGAAATGCCGAAGCCACGGAAACGGCTTGGTTCTTGAAATCCGGATATTTCTGACGAACATTACCTTCATTGATGGGCATAGATACCAAGGCTCGAAGATGCCCGCCTTTCAAATCAGCCACCACCTCTTGAAAAATGGAATAGATATCCCTTTCAGACGCATCTTCCGGGCGTTCAGGCTCCACCACCTGCACACGCCGGCCTTTGACATCAACAATATTATGCTGGACCAACGGATTAGCTTCACTAATCCCAATCCGACGGGCAGCCTCCATCAACTTCTTGGCAGAACCATAAACAAAAGGCAAAGCTGTTTCAAAAGCCGACGTATCGGCAAACAAACGAGCCAAAATCTCGTAATCGAAATCCAATCCTTCTCCTGGAGTGATTCCTATCCGCAAACGTTCTTCCTTTTCAGTTTTTTGCGGCCTTGTTCCCCGGAACTCCGATCGACCGCCCCCTTTATGCATTTCTTTTTCCATTGTCATCTCTTTCAATATCAACTATACCCACGTCAAAAACATCCTCACATTACCGCCCAGAACCCCAAACGGATTCTTTCCACAGAAATCTTTCAAGCCGGGAAGCGGAATTCCCCTCTCCCTACGATATCCTCTTCCAAAAACCAAGAAGGCAAACAGAATCCCAGACGCAACTCACTTGTTAGCAAAGCTTTTGCAAGAAATCCAGCACCATACGAATCCCGAAAGCAGTTGCTCCCGGCCCGCGATAAGCATCCTTCTTATGCAGGAACTCCACCCCGGCCACATCCAAATGCAGAAAGGGCGTCTCTTTGGCAAAATACTGCACGAATTTGGCCGCCGTGATCATCCCGGCAGGACCGTTCCCGCAGTTCTTTATATCGGCCACATCCGAATCCAGCTCCTTGTCGTATTCTTTCCACATCGGGAAGAAACAAAGCCGCTCATGGACCCTCTCCCCGCTTTGAAGCAAGGCATCGACATATTGATCCGCGCCCTGTTGCATGGCCGCTATTCCCTGCGAACCCAAGGCACGAGAAGCCGCTCCGGTCAGGGTTGCCATCGAAACCGTCAGCATCGGAGAATACTCGGCGGTGGCGTATGCGACCGCATCGGCCAGCAAAAGCCTGCCCTCCGCATCGGTATTGGTAATCTCGACCGTCGTACCGTCGTACATCGTAATCACATCCCCGCAAACCAAGGCATTGCCGTTGAGACGGTTGTCGGTAGCCGGCAAGAGAGCCACGATGTACAATGGCAGACGCAGGCGGGCAGCCGCCCGGATAATGCCCATGGCTAAAGCCGCTCCGGCCATATCCGTCTTCATATCGTCCATATACGAACCAGTCTTGATGTTCATCCCTCCGGCATCGAACACAATACCCTTGCCAACCAACACTATCGGCTTCTTATTGACCGCTTTGGCCGGTTTGTAACGCATCTCTGTAAAGGTGGCCTTGTCCACGCTTCCCTGGTTCACGCCCAAAAGGCCGCCCATGCCTGCTTTCTCTATCTTGGCATACGGCCAGACATCCACTTTGATACCCAAGTCTTCGGCATCCTTTTCGGCCCATTCGCCCAATTGCTTTGCATTGAGAGCCGAAAAAGGCAAATCAATCAGGTATTTGCTGCGGTTCACTTCCTTGCAGACATCTTCTATCCGCCCCAAAGCCTTGGCATCGAGGGTGTCGGATTCCAGATTGAAGCTGAATTTCTCCTTCTTTTCTTTCTTGAACGTATCAAACCGATAAGCCCCCAGATACAAGCCTTCCATAAAAGCAGAGACCCCTTCGGCCGATTGCCAGGAATGATCCACTACCGTAGTCTTGAAGATCTTCTCGTCCCTCATCTTGTCCAATATCCGGGATGCTGTAACCCTGATCTTTTCCAGCAGTTCGCCTTGCGGCATGGTTTCGGCATCCTTAGGCCAAAGCACGATAAAACGGGCTTCCGGCACTGGGATATAGCAAAAATCCTTGCCATCTTCCGCCCGGTCTTTCAAATAGGAGATTTCTTCCTGCTCCAGCAAGGAGACCTTGGCCAGCAAATCGCGACGGAACAAAAGTATAGACGCTTTCTTTGTTTTCATTGTCATTTCAATATTAAGCTGCAGCAAAAAGGAAGCCTCAGGATTCACAACTTCAAAGGATTTCTGCCGCAATCCCAAGACTTCCTGCCGTAATCGAAGTTTCTGTCCATTCGAAATCCTGCCCTGGCAAAAGCCTCAAAAGGCCTCGATTTGCAGGGCCATAATCGAAATTACCGCCTATTCGGCATCATGCCTTTCTCACATCCCGTCCTTGGCCAACTCCAAAGCCTTGGCGGCCCGGCTGGCCGTATCCCCATGATGCAACTGAAAATTAGGACAGTCCTCATGCCGCCCCGTGGAAGAGCAATTGCCGCAACGATGCCCTTCCCCCAGCTCCGACATCGCGCAACGATGCGAAAACTGCCCGTTCTTCTTGAACAGAATCTTGACAGCCAAACCTGCCACGCACCAAGCCACCAAGACCACTGTCAGCAAAAGCACTGTCCACCACATACAAAATCCATTTTTAACAAACCTAAAAGCAATTCAAGGAACTCCTTCCACCGCACACCGGCAAAAAAGCCCGGTATGCGCTCAGGAAGAGCCGGCCTCGGACTACTCCGCTTCCGGTGCCGCGGCAACCGCCCCCGGCTTACCCTCTTCATCCTTGTGCCTGAGTATTTCCCGAACCTTGGATTCCAGCTCCTCGCTCAATTCCGGATTATCCTGCAGCAGCTGCTTGACCGCATCCCGGCCTTGACCGAGCTTGGTATCGTTATAGCTGAACCAGGAACCACTCTTCTTGAGCACGCCCAAATCCACGCCCAAATCGATGATTTCGCCGATTTTGGAAATCCCCTGGCCGTAAAGCAAGTCGAATTCGGCCTGACGGAACGGAGGAGAAACCTTGTTCTTGACCACCTTGACCTTGACACGGTTCCCAATCACATTGTCCCCGTCCTTGATGGAAGAAATCCGGCGGATATCGATACGAACCGAAGCATAGAACTTCAAGGCATTACCTCCCGTAGTCGTTTCGGGATTGCCGAACATGACCCCGATTTTCTCACGCAGCTGGTTGATGAAGATGCAGCAGCAACCGGTCTTGCTGATGGTCGAAGTCAGTTTCCGCAATGCCTGCGACATCAGACGGGCATGCAAGCCCACTTTGGAATCGCCCATCTCGCCCTCGATTTCGCTACGGGGTGTCAAAGCGGCCACCGAGTCTATGACGATGATATCGATCGCCCCCGAACGGATCAGGTTGTCTGCGATTTCCAGCGCCTGTTCCCCATTGTCGGGCTGAGCCACCAACAAATCATTGGTATTGACCCCCAATTTCTGGGCATAAGCCGGGTCGAAAGCGTGTTCGGCATCGATGAAAGCCGCAATCCCGCCTTTCTTCTGCGCTTCGGCAATGGCGTGGATGGCCAAGGTGGTCTTACCTGAAGACTCCGGACCGTAAATCTCGATGATACGTCCTTTGGGAAAACCGCCCACCCCGAGCGCGTTATCCACGCCGATAGAACCGGTGGAAATCACGTCTATGTTTTCAATCGCCGGATTGTCCCCCAGCTTCATGACGGCTCCTTTGCCGTAGGATTTCTCTATCTTGTCAAGCGTCAACTGGAGCGCTTTGAGCTTCTCGTTAGCCACAGAAGGCTTGCCTTCTTCTTTTTCGTCTTTCTTTGCCATAAGTCTTCCTTTCTCTTTTGATGCCCCAAAGGTACATCTTCTATTCCTTAAAATAGCTTAAACTTTCCTAAAGTTTGTTAAAGGCTTCCATAAACAGGTAGCAAGGTCCGGGCTTGCCGGAAACGAGCCGCAAACATCGAACTATCCTTGCTCATCGACAAACCAAGGTTCGCACTTGCCAGAAGCGAACCGCAAACGGCCGGCTTGGCTTTGGCCATCGGAGGTTCAACGTCCGTACTTGCCGGAAACGACCCTTCCCCTCAGCGAAACCGGACAGGCTATTGCCACAGGTTGCGAATACCGCCGAACGCAAGCCTTGGACAGACCGGGAACAGCGGGGAAACAGCGTAGGAAGTCCTATCAGAAATCCAAAGCCTCGTTCAGGAAACGGTTGAATTCCGAAGCGGCTTCCAAACTCTCCAGCAGATGCCAAGCGAAATCCGGCGACTCCACTTCGGCATCCGGTATCGGACGTTCCAGAAAATAGTAATGGTACTTCAACAAGTCTATGTCCGGGAAATTCTTGTCGTAGCCCTTAGGCGGCACTTTCATCCTCGCCGATTCGGCCATCGCCCCCCCGTACAATTTGCGCACTGCCGGCGCATCGAGAATCTGCCGCAGACGGGCCGACTGGAAATAAATCCCGTCGCGCACCTTCTTGAGCTTTTCCGGTTCAAGCCCGTAAACACCCGCCCCGCAGATGCATTCTCCCGGTTGGAGATGAATATAATAACCCGAACACATCCCATGCCGTCCCTGCCGGGAGATACCGATGCCCATATAGTCCTTATAAGGCCGTTTATCGGGCGAAAAACGGATATCCCGGTAAATCCGGTACAGGCATTTCTTGGGGTCAACGAACCTCAGTTCCTTGTCGAACGCCTGCATCTTAGGCACAAGCCAAGCGATCAGGTTCTCCACCTTGGCCTTGTTTTCCAAATACAAAGCCTTGTTTTCGGTAAACCAGTCGCGGTCGTTGTTCCTCGACAAAAGCCGCAGGAAATCCAGCACGCCCTGCACCGAAGGCAGCCCTGCCATGACATCTTGCTGTTTGGCTTCCGTTTTTGCGGAAAGCCCGGACAGAGACTTCTTCCCAGTCCTTTCCTGTTTCGTTTTCATAGTAATCCCGATTCCAAAATATACGTCCTTGGGAATCCGAACGGGCGAACCGGTATCCACGGCCCCGCTTCCCGCAGGAAATCCCCAAAATAATAGTCAAGCAGCCTACAATTTCCTCACGATGTTGATTCCATCCCGGACCGGCAACAACACGTTTTCCACTTCCGGGTCTTCCAGCACCATGCGGTTCAAATCGCGCACAGCCCTTGTATCCTTGTCCTTGGCATCGGCCGACCACACCTTGCCGTTCCACAGCACATTGTCTATCAACAGCCAGCCACCCGGCTTCAGCACCCGCTTCAACAACGGGTAATACTCCGCGTAATGCGCCTTGTCAGCATCCAGAAACACCAAGTCGAAACCCGCTTCGGGCAATTCCGGCAGCAGTTCCGCCGCCTCGCCTATCCGCAGTTCCACCATATCCGACAAGCCCGCCTTTCCCAGATACGCCCGGATACGCTCCTCCAGTTCCGGATTATGTTCTATCGTCAGCAGACGCCCCCCCGGCTTCAAGCCCTTGGCCAGGCAAATGGCCGAATAACCGGTATAGGTCCCTACTTCCAGAATCCTTTCCGGCGCAATCATCCGGCTCAGGAACTCCAGCAGCTTGCCTTGATAAGCCCCCGACAGCATCCTGGGGCATAGCACGTTGACATGCGTATCCCGGTCCAAAGCCGAAAGCAAGGCTTCCACCGGCGAAGTATGTTCCTCTATATATTCCGACAAATCCTCCGGCAGCAAGCAAAAATCATCGTCCATAAGCTATCCTTTTAACATCTGGCTGCACTTCCGCATCGCCGGACATCCTATCATCAAAATCCAATCCGCACCCACTGAGCCTTGCGATATTAAAAGCGGAGCGGCAGAACCGCCAGGCTGCAATGCGCTAACCACACTCCCCGGTGGCGGGTCAGAACGGGCAAGATGCAAAGCCGCCAAGGGTGAAGGCGCGGGAGCGTACTTAGGTACGTGACCAAGCCTGAACCCGCTGGCAATGAAGCAGATTTCCCGTTATCACCCGCCACCTAGTATTCCGAATTCATCAACGCCAACCCCCCCATACTCGTCTCCTTATACAAACTCGGCAAATCATGCCCCGTCTGCTTCATCACCGCCACCACCTCGTCGAAGCTCACCCGATGCCGCCCATCCGACAGGCTCGCATAGGTATTGGCATCCAAGGCCCGCACCGCCGCAAAAGCACAACGCTCGATGCAAGGTATCTGCACCAATCCGCACATAGGGTCGCAGGTCATGCCAAGATGGTGTTCCAAGCCCATTTCAGCCGCATATTCAATCTGGTAAGTGGTCCCGCCGAAAATCTGGTTGGCCGCACCGCTGGCAATGGCGCAAGCCACTCCGATTTCGCCTTGGCATCCCACCTCGGCCCCTGAAATCGAAGCGTTTGTCTTTACAATATTGGCAATCAGCCCTGCCGTGGCAAGCCCCCGGATCACCCTCTCCTCGGCAATACCGTAATTCTTGACGCAATGATACATCACAGCCGGCAATACCGCCGCCGAGCCGCAGGTAGGCGCCGTCACGATCCGTCCTCCCGCCGCGTTCTCCTCGGCCACCGCCAGCGCGTAACTGAACACATACCCTCGGTTGCGCAAAGACTTGTCGTAGCCCTGCGCCTTGATATGGTACTGCGCCGCCTTGCGCTGCAGGTGCAAGCCGCCCGGCAGCATCCCCTCATGCACCAAGCCGTTCTGCACGCTCTGCTTCATTTCCTCCCACACCTCGTGCAAATATTCCAAATAGCCCGGCTTCTCATGCAAATCCACATATTCCCACAACGTCCGCCCGTTCTTGCGACACCAATGCAGGATATCACTCATCGTATGCAACTCGTAGATTTCCTCGTTCGAATAAGGACTGCCCTCTTCCAGGAAAATCTCGTTCGACCCCTTCTCGCGAATGTCTCCGCCCCCCACGCTGAACACCGTCCAATCCCCAATCGTCTCGTTCTCGGCATTATAGGCTTGAAAAATCATCCCATTAGGATGCTCCGGAAGAAAAATCCCCGGGTATTCGAGAATCGTCAGCTTGTCCTCGCCCATCACATGCATCAAGGTCTCGTTGGTAAGGTGCCCCTTGCCCGTGGCGGCCAGGCTTCCGTAAAGGCTCACCGAATAACGGTCGGCATCCGGATATCTTCTCTTGAAGACCGTAGCGGCTCGCATGGGTCCCATCGTATGGCTGCTGGAAGGGCCGTTCCCTATCTTGTAGATTTGGCAAATACTTTTCATCGGATGTCTTTTTGCGATCAAGTCTTTATTTGCGTTCACGCCCGCGCCGCGCCTATCAAACATGCGATGCCTAAAAGGTCGCAACAAAAGCGTTCGATGCCAAAATCGGTCTTCCTCAACAGAAATTCCCGCTCCGGTTCGATGGAGTGAATGTAGTCCGATGCCAAAAACAGACTACCTCAACCCCTCCTGAAGAAGCGGCAAAAAATTGGAAACCTTGCTTTTAACATCCAACAAGGCAAATTTACGCAGTTTGCGAAATTACTGCAAATGCCGGTTTCTGCAAGCCCCGGAAGCGCCCGCCCGTCCCCGATTTATCAACAATCGGGCAATTTCATTACTTTCGCACTGCTTTTCAATCCGGAAACCGAGCCATCGCCAACCGCAGCCACAAGCAGGTCGCCAAACGGCCTGGCATCGGCTTCCCAAAAGGCAGATGCGTTCAAAGCCCATCTGAACGGAAGAAAGATTCCGCTGAAAGGCTCGACATCGGCTTCCCAAAGGGCATAAGCATTCAAAGCAATCAAAACGAAAGGCTTGGCATCGGCCTCCGAAACGGGAAAAGCACTCAAAACCACCTGCATGGAAGAAAGATTCCGCCATATTGCCGAAAATTGGTTCCTGACCGAACCTCTGCTGTTCAACGTCTATTGCAGCCACAAGCTATGCGCGTTGAGAACCGAGGAGCAAAACAGCCGGACGGTACTGCGCTGCGGCAAAGGCCGGATCGAATACAACCCGGCCAGGGTAGCCGAATTGGAGCGCCTCCAATTGGAAGAGTATCTGCGACTGGAAATGATCCGCATCCTGCTCAAGCATCCCTACCAACGCCAGCCCCAGCCCGTCCGCAAGGATGTCTGTTACTGGGCCAGCGACTTGGTGCTCCAAGACCATTACAAGCCCAAGGTCAGGATTTTCTGCCGGGACGACTTCCAAGGCATCGCCTTCCCCGGATACGCGGCCGCTTTTGAAGAATACTACCGCTGCCTGTTGCCATTGGGCCAATCCTATTCCGGCATGAGCGACGAGCACGCCGGAGCGGGCGAACAGGAATCGGAGAACCAAGATGCACAGCAAGACCGGCAGGAAGAAGGACACGTAAATGACGAGGAAGGCCGTTCCGGCGGGGCCGGTTCGCCCAACGAGAACACCAAAAGCCCCAAGGGAGTGAAAGAAGGCGACACGGCTTCGACTTCCGCCAAGCAGAACGCCCCGACCGGAGGCGGCAAAGGGGAAAACGAACCGGAGAAGAAGATGACCGCCCTGCAACAGATGCAGGAGAAGGCCGGGCAAGCCGCCGAACTCTGGGACGAAGACCAGCTGATGCAGGAAGAAATCAACCGGATGGTGGAGGTGGCCGAGCAGACCCAAGCCTGGGGCAGCCTCAAGGGGCGGATGAAAGAGATGATCGTAGCCTCCACCCAGACCAAAGTGGATGCCAGCCGGATCCTGAACGGTTTCCGTGGCTCGCTGATTTCAAGCCGTCGCCAGCTGACCCGGATGCGTCCCAGCCGCCGCTATGGCTTCGACAACATGGGAAGCCGCCACCAGTTCTCCACGCGGCTCTTGGTTGCCGTGGACGTAAGCGGCTCGGTGCCTTCTGAAAGTCTGCGGCAGTTCTTTGGCATGGTAAACCGCTTTTTCAAATACGGGATAGAGAAAATCGATGTGATTCAATTCGATTCAGATATCAAGGGCGAACCCCTCAGCCTGAAACGGGCCATGAAGGAAGTGGCCGTCTTGGGCCGAGCCGGGACCAACTACCAGGCGGTGATGGATTATGCCTGCCAGGACGGGGATTACGACGGGCTTATCATCTGCACGGACGGTTTCGCGGCCCTGCCCCGGCTCAAGAAGAACATCCGGACCAAGATTCTCTGGGTATTCAACAACCGGGCTTTTTTTGAGCGGCATGGTTGGGTTTCTTCGTTCCCTAATAGTCGCTCCTGCTTCCTTGAC
>JADIMZ010000068.1 GCA_017694335.1 Candidatus Pullibacteroides excrementavium | reverse complement strand
TCTATATCGCCACGGACAATCCGGCCTATTGTATCCCCATCGACAAGGAGCATTTCCCGGATACGGCTTTCCGAAGCTTTGTCGCCGCATACATTGACCGGAATGAAGATGGTCAACTGAGTTCGGGTGAGATAGGAATAGTAACTGGTATCAATGTTTCTTATCAGGGAATACGCGACCTGCGCGGCATCGAACACTTTACTTTCCTGCAGTCCCTCGATTGCTCAAGCAACCAGCTGACGAGCCTGGACGTGAGCGGCTGCACTGCCTTGTGGACGCTGGACTGCTCGAACAACGCCCTGCTGGACTTGGATGTAAGGAGCCTCTCCGCTTTGCAGGAACTGGATTGCAGCAAGAACCAGCTGGCCAGCCTGGACTTGTTCCGGAACGCTAACTTAGTCTCGGTCAAGGCGGACAGCAACTACAGGGAAGTGATTGTCAATCAAGACCGGCAGTTCGATATCTCCACCTTGCCCCGCTTCGAACGCGCCCGGATGGAAGCTATCGAGGGCGGCACCCTGCAAGGGGACATCCTTACCTTCGAACAGGATGAAGTCCGCTATTTCTACAGCTACAACAACGCCGACCCGAATCTGCCCTTGGGCGAATACTTCCACCTGAAAGCCGTGCAGGCGCCCGTTCCGGGCATCGCTATCAACGACACGACCTTCCCGGATGCCGTCTTCCGGGGATACATCGCGGAGAATGCCGATACGGATAAGGACGGCCTGCTGAGCGAGAGCGAAATCGCTGGGGTGACCGGCCTTGACGTTTCCGGCATGGGCATCCGGGACCTGCGGGGCATCGGGTACTTCACCGCCTTGGAAAGCCTGGACTGCTCGGACAACGCGCTGACCAGCCTCGACCTTTCGGCCAACACCGCCTTGCAGACGCTGAACGCGGGCGGAAACCGCTTGGACATTGTGCTTGATGAAGACAACGCCTTCGACGTGTCCTCTTTGCCGGGCTTCGACATGGCCAAGGCCTCGGACTGGACGGGCTGCACCCGGACGGGCAACAGGCTGACGTTCACCCAGCAGGAGGTCACCTATAGGTATGCCACCGGCTATAGCGGAAGCTCCGAGGACGCAATCCTGCAATCGGTCGTTTTCAGCCTGATGGCCGACCGCGACCCCTCGGTGGCTCCGGAAAGGATCGTGTCCATCGATGAGGAACATTTCCCGGATTCCGTTTTCCGGCAATACATTACGGCAGCCGATTTGGATGCGGACCATTGGCTGGACGAGGACGAGATAGCCGGGGTGACCGGCCTTGACGTGTCCGGCATGGGCATCCAAGACTTGCGGGGCATCGGATACTTCACCGCCTTGGAGAGCCTCGACTGCTCGGACAACGCGCTGACCAGCCTCGACCTTTCGGCCAACACCGCTCTGCAGACGCTGGACGCAAGCGGCAACCGGCTGGACATCGTGCTTGATGAAGACAACACCTTCGACGTGTCCTCTTTGCCGGGCTTCGACATGGCCAAGGCATCGAACTGGACGGGCTGCACCCGGATGGGCAACAAGCTGACCTTCACGCAGCAGGAAGTCACCTATGCGTATGCCACCGGCTACAGCGGAAGCGCCGAGGACGCAAGCCTGAAATCGGTTACTTTCAGCCTGTTTGCCGACCGCGATCCCTCGATGGGCAACGAGACATCGGACTTGCAGCCCCAAGGCCGGGTTTATGCCAAGGACAGAACCCTCTACACGGAAGGCATCAGCGGGGAAGTATCCGTCTTCACCGCCGTGGGCACGTTGGTTTACCAAGGAAAGGACACAAGGATACCTGTCCGTAAGGCCGGGACGTACCTTGTCCGCCATGGCAGTCAGGTCTGGAAAATCTTGGTGATGTAGCCGGGAGCAGGGGATTGTAAAAGTCATCTGAAAAAGAATGCCGTGCAGGGGAGTTTTGCCCTCGTCCTGCGCGGCATTTTGTCTTTTTGTTTTCTCTTTCGGATTCGTTCCGATTCCTTGTGAGATTCTGTTTGCTGGAAGGAAAAGTCGATCCGGTCACTAGCTCGGCGGAACTTGCATCAAGCCATTTTCCATTCCTTGATCCGTCTCGTCTCGCTGGAGAAGCCGACCCCGATTTTGAAAATCCGGCGAGCATCGGCGGCAAAGGGCTTGGCGTAGCCTTTGTCCTCGATTTGCTGCAAGGCCTCGTCCGCGCCGGCATCCATCTTCAGTTCCATGATATAGACGTATTTGTCGGTCTGGACTACAATGTCCATCCGGCCGTTGCTGGTGTGGCGCTCCACTTGGGTGTATTGTCCCATCAGCTTGCACATCACGTACATCGTGTTCTGGAAATAGAGTTCGGCATCGCCTACGATTTCGTAATCGGCATCAGCAAAGAAGGCCTCGAAGCGTTTCATCAGGCTTTCGGCATCGCCCTTTTCAAAGTCTTCCACGAACTTCTGCACATCAAAAGGACTGTTGTACCTCATCGAGGGGACATAGATGTTGGCCAAACCTTGCATGAAGCCCCTTTCCACCTCCTTGTTCGGGTATTTCAGCGTGTACCGTTCCCACCGCTCGTCATAGCTCTTGATGGTCAGGTAGCCGCTCTGATAAAGGACAGGCACCGGGTCGGAATCATCGGCGTTGACCCCGCCCAAGGCGGAAGCCGGGACACCTTCCAATGTAAGGTCTTCCAGATTGAACTTGCCGCTCCGCAAGGCTTTGACCACGAAAGTAGGCGTACCGGTCTCGTACCAATAATCGCTGAACCGCTTCTTTCGCAAGGCACTGAGCAGACTGAACGGATTGTAGATGTCTTCGGCACCATCGCAGAAATGGTAACCGTCGTAGTAGTCTTTCAGCTTGGCATAGCATTCCTCTTTCGTCAATCGGTTGGCCTGCGCCATTGCGGACACTTCCTGGTCAAAGCAAGTATGGAGTTCCTTTTCCGAGATGCCGCAGATGCCGGAAAATTCCCAATCCATCGAGATGTCGTTGAGATTGTTAAGGCCGCTGAAGACGCTGAGCTTACCAAGCTTGGTGATGCCGGTGAGAAATCCGAAGCGGATTTTGCCGTCGCGGGTCTTCATGACGCTGTAAAATCCTTGCAGGCGGCTGCGGTAGGCTTCCCGAAGTTCTTCGTTGCCAGCCGAATCCAATAACGGCTTGTCGTACTCGTCAATCAGGATGACAACAGGCTTTCCGGTCTTTTCATAGGCGGTATCGATGAGGGTTTGGAAACGGATGTCTGGTTCAGAATACCGAGTTTGCATATCGAAAGCTTTTTCCCATCGGCATAGATGCATATCCAAAAGCATTTCCAAGTCCTCGGCTTTGTTGTAGGTTTTTCCGCTCAAATCCAAATGCAGCACCGGGTATTCTGCCCAGACCTTTTCCAATTTCTCGATAGCCAATCCTTTGAATAAATCCTTTTTCCCTTGGAAATAGGCCTCCATCGTGGAAACCAAGAGGCTCTTCCCGAAGCGGCGTGGGCGGCTCAGGAAATAATATTTGCCGGTAGTGGCAAGCTGATGAATCAAATGGGTTTTGTCCACATAGACATAGCCGCCTTCGCGGATGCTTTCAAAGCTCTGGATTCCAATCGGGTACAACATAACTCAACAAAGTTTGCATAAGGGTTCGTGAACGAAAATGCCATACAGAACAAAAGTACGTATTTTCCTCGACATCGGTTGTCCCGAACCGGTCATTGGACTCCTGCGGGATTGTCCGCTTATGCCAAGCAGCGTGTTTCCCGCTTATCCGAAAGCGTAGCGAACACATCGAGGCGTAGCGAGGAACACGCTGCAGGCAAAATCTGCGAGTAAGATGCCCAAGCCTCAGCCTCGGAATCGGAAACGGACTCGGCAAGTCTAATGACCGATTTGGGTTTACCCACTCCCGAACAAAACCAAAGCAGAAGACGAAACCACAATTCCTGCAAACACGCCGTAATTCCGTACCTTTGCAAGACAGGAAGCCGAGCCGGAGTTTCTTCGGCATTATCCCGCGTTTCCAAAAGCGGGTCTCTTGCGCCGGACAAGACCAAGAAGCCCCGCTTGCCGAAAACCGCTCCTACAGGACAGTCCAAGGCAACCCGTAAAACGATGACGATGACCCAACATAGACTCAAAACCATGCAGGAACTGGGACGGATGAGCACAGCCCAGTTCAAGGAAGCCGACAAATACCCGCTCTGCGTAATCCTGGACAATGTGCGGAGCATGCATAACATAGGTTCCTGCTTCCGGACCTGCGATGCCTTCCGCGTGGAAAAACTCTGCCTTTGCGGCATCACCGCCGTGCCTCCGCACCGGGAAATCGAAAAAGCCGCCTTGGGCGCGACCTTGAGCGTGGATTGGCAACACTACGAGGATACGTTGCAGGCCGTGGCCGAACTCAAAGCCAAGGGCTACAAGGTCTATGCCGTGGAACAGGTGGAAAACAGCACGCCCTTGCAGGATTTCGCCATCCAGGCCGGGGAAAAGACCGCTTTCGTGTTCGGCAACGAAGTGGAAGGAATCCGGCAGGAAGTGGTGGATGCCTGCGACGGGGCTTTGGAAATCCCGCAGTTCGGCACCAAGCATTCGTTCAACATTTCCGTCACGGCCGGCATCGTGCTCTGGCAAGCATTCCAAGCCTATCTGAAATGAATTCGGCTTGCAAAATGCCCAATAGAAAAACAACATGATAAATTGAACCCAAACTCCATCGCGATGAACCGACCCGACTTCATAGAAGAACCTTGCCTGCCGCAAGACCCGAGCCAAGCCCCCATCGACTTCCGCATCCGGGGAAGCTACCCCAACTATTTCATGCTCAAACTCTTTGTTGAAAAAGGCTGGCGGGAGTTCGAGAAAGACCGGGAGCCGGAAGGCAACAAGCCCGGCACGGTGGTTTATATCCTTCCGGGCGAAAGCCAGAAACGGGAAATCGCCCCCCGCTGGTACGACATCTTCCTGATGCTGCGCACCAAACGGGAACATTTGCAATCCTTTCTGCGGCTTTTGATAGCCGAGCAGACAGGCGATTCCCATGCCAAGGAAGAACTCGGCCGGATCCGCAAAGACTTTTACGATGCCTGCAAACGCTACGTGGACAGCCATCCTTTGGAAGACAACCCCTATGTGACCTCGGCCCTCTCGCCCCATTCGTATACCGTGGACCAGATAAGCCACAAGGGCGTGATGCTGACCGACCTGATGCGAGCCGGATACGCGGTCCCGGATTTCAGCATCCTCAGTTCAGCTTTCTTCAAACGCTCCTTGCAGGCCGACGAGGAAAATGCCGCCAAGACGAGTTTCCAGCGGCATTACCTGCGGGAGGCCTTGCACAATCTGGAAATCATGACCGGATGCAGCCTCGGGGGCGGCCGCTTCCCGCTGATTCTTGCCTTACGCAGCACGATGCCCCAGTACATCCCCGGCCTGATGCCCACGATACTGAACGCCGGCACCACCCGGCAGGTCTATCAAAGCCTGCTCCGTCAGTTCCCGGAAAAGATGGCCACCCGAATCTACTGGAACAACCTGATGAACCTCTACAAGATGCTTTCCGGAAAGGCGCACCCTTACGAAAGCGGTATCGAGGAAAGGCAAATCGCCCAGCACAAAGACCTGCTGCGGCAAGTGGAGGCGGACATCGAGTCCTATCCCAACGGGAAAGCCGTCTTGGACGACGCCTTCGAGCAGATTTACCAATACCTGCTGCATATCGCCCGTTTCTACAGCAACAACCAATCGCTACTGGCCACCTTCATGCAAGGCCGCATCGCCTACCCTTCGCTGCTGTTGCAGAAGATGGTATGGACCATCGGGAGCGACTTCGCGTATCCGGGCGTACTCTACAGCCGGCATTCCAGAACCGGCTTGGGCGTGCAGATAGAAAGCTACCCGGACATCTTCGGCGAAGAAATCATGACGGGCAACCTGTCCTCGAAAGATTACGAATACTTCGACCGGGCGCAAATCAAGGAGGCTTTTCCGGCCATCTACCATTTCGACCCCCTGCTGCCCAAATTAGAAAAGCGCCTGGCTTCGCCGGTCACCGTGGAGTTCGGGGCGGAAAGCATTCCCGGGAAAGCCGACCTTTTTGCCGTCTTGCAAATCAACGAATCGGAACTGACCGGCCGGGCCGCCCTGCTGTCTTCGATTGCCTTGTACGAGCAAGGGCTGATTTCCAAAGAAAGGGTCAGCGAATTGGTACGACCCTACCACCGTCGGCAGATTTTCTCGGAAAGCATTGACCAATCGTCCTTTGAGGAACTGCAATTCTTCGGGAAAGGGGTCAACGTGCTGCCCCGCTCGGCGGTTTCGGCCAAGATTTGTTTCAGTACCGCCAAAGCACTCGAACTCAAACGGAAGAACGAAGAAAAAATCTGCCTTTGCAAGGAAAAGTTCATTCCGGAAGACACCATCGTGCTCAGCGAGATGGATGCCATCCTGAGCATGACCCCGGCGGCCATCCATGTGGTGACGGCTTGCCGTGGTTACGGGATTCCGGCCTTCCTGAGCCTGGAAGAAAACGGAATCCGGATGGAGGGGAACTCATTGGTGAACCGGGACGGGCTGCGCATCGAGGAATACGACTGGGTCACGCTCTCCAGCAAGAACGCCACCATCTTCAAAGGCAAAGCCAAGTTCCGTCCTTCCCGATTCTGGGATTACCTGCACGGGGTGCAGTTAGAGATGAACCCTAAGGAGGAGCGGGTCTTCATCAACCTCAAGACCGCCTACCAGAAGTACATGGACATCATCAATTCCATCAAGGTGCCGGATATCGTGGACCTCAACACCCTCACGCGGCTCATCCGCAACGACCTCAACGAGCATCCGGAAGCGGCCCGGGACTTGGTGAACCATTGGTTCGAAAGCCATGCCGAAGATTATGTGAACCAGCTGATGGAAAGCAATATGGGGTCGCACCAGGACCAGTACCGGGTCTATGAACTTCTGTCTTTGGAACACAAGGTTTCTTTCTTCAAGATGGCCGATGCCTATTGCCGGAAAAACCAGCGTTCGGGGCTGAACGCGGGTTCGTTCATGTTGGGGCGTTTCCTCGCAATGCCGCTGCCGGCAGATTTCTGGAAGGGATTCGATGCCGAAGAGGTGGCTTTCATGCTGAACGAGTACGTCTTGTACGAGAAATACCTGAACGTGCTCTGCGAAGTGGGCGAACAGCAAATCACCAAGGCCAAGGCCAAAATCCTAGCCGACGAGATTCACAATATCGAGACGCACATCTATAACGTGGACGGTTTCATCCCGCTCAAATTGGGCGGCCGGGACTGGAAGGAATTGGAATCGGCCTGCCAAGGGCTTTTCAACTTGCAAAAGGAAACACCGGGCCTGGTGAAAAAGTTAGCCGAACCTTACGGCTCGCTCTTCAATTACGACCAAGCCTGGCGTTTGCAGCAATTGGAGAAAATCTGCCGGGAAAACGGCCTGCCGCTGCCGCACCCTAACGAATCTTGATTGCCGAAGCCCCGGAAGTGGAGAAATCGGTAGTCTTGGGCGAGCCGGCAACGTAAACCTCGGCAGAGCCGGACGCTTCCGCCCGGAAAGAGTCCGTCACCCGAATCTTCAAAGAAGAAGCCCCGGAAGAGGTACCCACGAAACGGAGCACCGAGAAGTCTCCCATACTGACATCCGCGCTGCCGGTAGTCTGCATGTTCAGCATTTCGGCATTGCCGCTGAGGCTGCAATCGCAAGACCCGGAACAATCCATGATTATCTGCCCGATATTACACCAAGAGCCTTTCACATCACAGGCACCTGAAGCGAGGTATTTCAGGGCGGTAACCCTGTCCAAATCCAAATCCAAGTCGCTCGCTCCGGATGTCTGTATGTTCAAGTTGCTGATGCCGCTCAGGCTGCCTTGCATATCGCTCGACCCGCTCAACTGAATCGTGAAAGGATTGCCGCCCGCATCGTACACACCTTTCATGGACACATCGGCCGCTTCCGAAGCGGCAATGCTGCGCAAGTCCGTAAAATGGACGTAGGCGGTCAAGTGGCAAGTACCGGTGGTTTCCAGACGTTCCATCGAACGCAAATCGAAACAAAGCACGCCGTTTTTCTTTTCCACTTTCAGGAACTCCTGGAAAGCGGGCCACATTTCCACTTCCACTTTTTCTTCATCGGAAGGTATCAGTACCACATCGATAATCTTCTTGGTTTCAACGCCATGGAATCCAGAAATATCAAAGCCGACCCGAACCGGAACCCCGTCGCAATCAATCCTCGTAACCCGTTTCCGCTGGGCTTGGGATGGATTCGGAATCAGCAATCCAAGCATCAGCAACAAGCTGGACAACAAAAACTTACCATTAAAATTCTTTTTCATTTTGCCCTGTATTTATAATATCTTTTCAATCCATTTACTATAAATTATTGCCATTCACGTCCGCTTAAGCTCGCATTGCGCCTCGCACGAGGCAAGTATCCAATCAATGGAAACCGAGCAGGAAGCCAAAACCGAAAGGCGTGATATCCGTCGCTTTTCCTGCCCGGAAGAAATGCGTAGGCGTATAGCGGAAATAAAGACTTAACGGCCCCCATCCAGCGTAAACCACGGCATCCAGACGAAAAGGATTGACATAGAAATCCCCTTTGTGCTTGTCGTGCATCCGTTCGCCATCCTCCTTATAAACCGCTTTGGTCCAAGAACACATCAATACCGAAGGAATCACACCAGCCGAGACATGCACGCTACGGAACATCCCTTTGGCGTTGGTGTACTCGAACAGCAAGGGAATCCGAAAATAGGAAACACCCAGTTTGCTCTTGCTGTAACGCCGGTTCGGATCCAAGTCCAGTTCTGCGGCAAGCCTATGGTTCTTCTTGGACAAAACCGTGTTCGGGTAGCTGAAAAAATAGTTTTCCCATAAGAAACCGGCTCCGGTCAGAAAGCCCCAATGCGGCGAGTTGAAACCGACGCTCACCTGGAACACATTCCAGCCGATGGATCCTGATTTCTGGAAATCCAAATCCAGATTCTGATAATCGGTTGGCATCTGCATGCTCATGGCATAATTGCTGCCCCAGCAGGCGAAACCGAATTCCAGCCCCATCCATTGCCCTCTGAAACGGGGCCTTTCTTTTTGCCGTTTTCCCCAAAAGAAAACATCCTCAAAATAAACCGCCTTCCCTTGATCCCAATCATCCATTAACACATCGTAATAGTCCAGCACATCGTCCTCGTCGGCATCGCCTTTCACCAAAGCCGAGATAGGCACAGGTTCGCCACGGTTTTCATCGATTTCCCTGTTATAAGACCGGCTCGCCATAAGCAAGGAGTCCTGCGTGGGACCATTCTCGTCCCGAGCATTGAAAAGCAAGGCATTCCCTTTAATCACATCCTTGGTTTCCAGCGCATTAACCGTAACCGAAGCATTGCCATACAAAGTGTCGTAGGAAATCTTCGCCGGGCTTTCCCGGGCATCGATAATCCCCATCCCGGCCGCCACGCAGGTCATTGTCTCGGTCGTGTCCGTATGGGTGCTGGCGACATAAGCCCCGCCATCGCAGCGCAGTGTCTGGGATAGGATTTGCCCGCTGCCGTAAGCTTGGAAAGAAGCCGATTGGACGGCTGTCACCGTCAAATGTTCCGCCCGATAATACAGCTTGGCGATGGCATTGTTCGATAGCCGAATATTCAGATTCGGAACCGAAAGCGGCTCGGCTACATTGGTTTCCAAACGGGATGAATTATCGACCGTGATTTTCTGCAAGCCCTTGTAATCCGGATTCAACAGCAATGTCGCTTCCATGCCGCATAAACCCAATGTAGCTGTCTTGTCGTCATAATACGTATAAGGGCTTGAAAGCATCCCCCGGCGGTTTTCTATCCGAATCCTGCCTGGTACCGAGTCTTCGCGCAAATACTCTATCTTAACAACAGCCCTGTCTGTGATTTCCAGATTGCGGAATTCCGGTAAGTTCTCTTCGTACTGGGCTTTCGCCCCGCTGCATCCTCCTACTATCAGGAGAAAAAAAATCAAACGCTTCGTCTTCATACCTTTCCTGTTTTAAAATTCCTATAAATTACGAGGGTGTCCTAAAATAGGAGTTTGAGAAATCATCCCCGACGGTGTGTCAGAAACGGCTTTCCTCCTCCCAAAAAGCCTGATAAACCCCCACCGAGTCCGCCTCGTTCGCCTTTTTCCATTCGGTAAACTCTTTGTAAAACGCCTTGGTTTCCTCCCAGTTTTCCGTTACCGGCCCGGTAACGGAATGCCAAAGGCTGGCAAAGAATAATTTGGTTTTCGTTTTGCGTTGCTGGCGTTCTATCTGTTTGAACCGCTTCAATCGTTGTTTTTTATCCAAGCGTTCGGCCTGTTCCGCCGACAGCATCGCATCGACCCACTCGGCTTGGTTTGAAGCTATCAAATCTTCTTGTTCAAGTTCCACTGCCAAAGAATTATCTGCGCCGAAAACATCCTCCTCGTTCAATGCAATCCTATCGTCTTGTTTAGTTTCCGATGAATAAACCCCGTTTCCTCCTTTAGCCTCATTCTTGGAATTCATCGTTTCTTTTTGAGAAATATCTTCCTGCTCATTGCGTACCTCTCTTTCCATCAAGTTGGCGGCATAATACGCTTTGGGTGGCGCCATCGGGGTGACAAGACGGCGGTATTCGGCCGGTGTAAGCTTGATTTCCGGCAAGGTATCGACCCGTCTTAGCCGGGGATGCACCGGAATGGTGTCTTTGTCAATATCTTTAGAAGACTCTTGTCTGGATGGGGTGGCTTGCGAAGCCGATACCGAGGTCTGCGGTTCGGGCAAGTTTTCCCCCAACAGCAAAGAGGAAACAGGGTTGGAAGGGGAAGAATCTGCAGCTTGATCGAAACCGTCCTGTTCAATATCCGACAATGTATCGAGAACAGAATTGCGTTCTGCCAATCGGGCATCCCGGATATCGTCCCGTTGCAGCAAGGGCAGGCAAAGCCAGAAAAGCAGCAAGCAGGCAGCCATCGAAACAGCCACTTTCCAGATATTCGCCCGTTTTTTCCGTTGCCAAACAGCGTGTTGCCGATCTTGCCGTTCATAAAGTTCAGCCATGGAAACTCGCCGGTCAGCGGAATTGTGTGCATCCGTTTCCCGTTGCCCTTGCAAGTTCCGCGATTCAGCCACCCCTGCCCGCGTTCCCGATTGGTTTCGAGCAGAATACGCGGATTTCATCTTGCCGGGTATCGCCAGCAAACCCTCCTTATCGGGGAAACCGGCATCGGGCAAAGGCTCCAACTGCAGGCCTTCACCCTGCTCGCCCCAAGCTTGCTGCAAAGCCATGAACTCTTGGCGTAAAGCCGGTTCACCTGCCAAGAATGCCTCCACTTCTTTCCGTTCCTTGTCGGAAAGACGGCCTTCCAGGTAGTCCAGCAGAATGGGTTCGTAATTGTCTTTGCTTATCTTCATGGTTTTGCTTTTCCTGTGTTTTTTAGCACAATCTATAATTTCGCTTAGAACCTCCTCATGGCATTTTATTCATCCCAAAGCTTTGCCGAGTTCGCCTATGTACTTGCGCAAGGCCACACGGGCGCGGAAAATATAGGTCTTGACCTGGGCTGCGCTCAAACCGCTTATCTCTCCTATCTCCTCGTAGCTGTAGCCTTCGTAATCGCGCAGCAGGACTACGGCTTTCTGCACGGGCGGCAAGGTGTCCAAGGCTCGATCCAGCATCTCCTTGAGTTCTCCCCTCTCCGGAAAAAGCGGCTGTGTCCTCTCCCTTTCCTTGGACTTGTAGAGGGCGAAACCGGCATAGTCCTGACGCACTTTCTCGTGCTTGCGGGAGTCCAGGAACTGGCGGTAGGCGGTCTGGAACAGGAAGGCCTTGGGAATGCCGACTTCGCTCCGATGAGCCCAAAGGCGCATGAAACTCTCCTGAACAAAGTCCTTGGCTTCATCCTGATCCTTGCAGAGCCGGTATGCGAAACGGTAAAGCGCATCGGCCACGTTCCTGACGGTTTCCTCGTACTCTTCCTTGTCCATACGCTTTTGGTTTCTCGCAGCTTCCTGTCTTTAACCCGAATCGGTTATTAGGCTTTGGGGTTAATCCGGATTCTGTTGGCCCGGATCCAGCTTTTGTTTGCCCGGCGGAATCCCGGACTTCCTGAGCAAAGGACGGAAATCTTGCCATCGTAGCCGCCTGCCTTGCTCTTGGCCGTTCGTCCAGTCCCTGCCACGCCTCTGTTTTAATGACGACCAAAGGTATCGAAAAGTTACAGGAAAAGTGAAAATGGTAAAATATCGCGTTTTGAAGTGCCTTTGCAGACGAAATAGCAAGATTGATTCTGGCAGGTCGTAAAACGAATTGCCAGAACCTGTTATTGATAACCGATCATCCATATGAAGACATGGAAGAAGACAGATTCAAAATAGCCATCAGGCCCGGCTACGAGATGATGCTGCAAGAATTCGTCCCGAAACCATAACCCGATTCCTATTGTACCAGAGTTAGATGGAAAGCGTCAAATCGGCCAAGAGTACGGCGGTGTCCGGCTCTTCCTTGGGTGCTTCCTTGGGTCTCCAGGCCACGACAAAGCGCACCGAAGCGGAACGTACCGAATAGCCTCGTTCCGACCATGCCTCCAAAGATTTCTGCATGCTGGACGAAAGCGTCGCAACCGGCAATCCGGTGGCCGGATTACACAGGAAAACACCTTGAAGCACCAGAGGGTCGCCGCTTTGCAATGCCAGCACTTCCCGCTTGACCTTTTTGAAAAAATCCAAATAGACATCCTTGTGCGTCAACGACAAGACCACCTCGGAAGGCAAGGCGTAAGCCCTTGGGTCGAAAGAACGCCTGTCAACCTCCAAGCCTCCAAAGCCACGACTTCCGGCTCTCGCCGGACTTTCCCCGTCCCGGCATTGATCGAGCGAATTCAACTTCGACTTCATCGAAAGGTCAGTATGCACGAACAGGCGGTTCTTGGCCCGAGTCATACCTACGTAATACCGACGCATCAGCGCGTCGTCCATGGCCTCCTGCGCCGAAAGGAGCATATACACGTCATCGAACTCTCTCCCCTTGGACTTGTGTATCGTCGAGACCACCACATCCGCCCCTGCAACATCGCAAAAATCCTCCACCGACGACTCGAAGACAAACTCGCTGAAGTCGCTCAAGTACCTGGCCTTGCTGGTCTGCTCGAACAACTCTATGCAACGCTTCAAATAATCCAAGCTCCGGCTCCTGGCATAGACGGAAAAAACAGCCCGCTTGGCATCCTCCCACAATTCCTCCGAAATCATGGGCGAAACAGCCCGCTTACGCAAGTAACGCAGGAAATACCTCGTCTCGGCCAAATTCCAGAAACGAAAGCCGTCCATGGACTGTATCAGCTTGCTGTTCATCCCCCGCTTGCGCAAAAGAGCGGCTATGACGACCGCCTCTTCATTGGTCTGCGTGAGCACGCACGAAGTCCCGCCACCCTTGCAGCGCAACAGCTGTTCCACAAGCGGCTCATACATGTACCTCGACTGGTAGAATGTCAATTCCACCCACCCGGCATCGTTTCTCTTGGATACGATAGGCGTGCTTTTCATCCGATGACGGATTCCCTGAGCGAAACCGTTGACAAAAGCCACGATATGGCTCGCACTGCGATAATTCTCGGTCATTTCCACGAACCGGCTTCCCTCCATCCGGGACAAATCGTAAAGGTAACGGGAGTCGGAACCCCGGAATTCGTAAATGTTCTGGTCGTCATCGCCCACGGCAATCACGCGCATTTCCTCGTTCTTGTCCATCAAAGCCTTCATAAGCGCGTATTCATCGCGCCCCATGTCTTGCGCCTCGTCTATGACCAATACCGTCTTGCCGATTCGGGTCGGTTCCACCTCGCCACGCTCTATCATCCCTGCGGCCATGCCCACCACGTTCTGCACCTCATCAAGGTTTCCCACCCGGCCTAAAAGGTCGAAACAATAAGAATGGAACGTCTTTATCTCCACAAAATGCGCGGCATTGCCAATCAAATCCATCAGCCGCTGCTTGAATTCGGTAGCCGCCGCTCTCGAGAACGTCAGCATTAGAAGCTGTTCATGCTTCACATCCTCAAGCAACAAGAGGGATGCCAGTTTATGAACCAGCACCCGCGTCTTCCCGCTGCCCGGACCGGCCGCCACCACGATGCAACGCGATTCCTTGTCCGAGATGATTTCCATCTGACGCTCCGACAACTGCCCGAAAAGCTGCTTATACTTCATCGGAGTCAGATTCCTTTGGATCTCGTTCGCCCTCTCCCCTTTGAAATATTTGGCAATAAACTTCTTGTAATCCATCTGGAAATAATCCCGGACATATTGCAATGCCGCCCCGTAATCCTTTACCATCAGATTGGCATATTCGCCCACGATATGCACCTGCTGGATTTTCTGCTTGTAGAACTCGTCCAACATCCGATAGTCTTCCTTCTTGTACCGCAGCCGGTTATCCTTCAAGCGCCTTATCTCCATGGCATTGTACAAGACCAAGAAACCACCCTCCAACTTGATTGCGCCAATCTTGGACAAGTACAGGAGAGCCTCTTCCACATCCCCTATCTGCGGTTCGCCAAGCTTGCCGAAAAGCGTGGAGGAATCCGACTTCTTCACTTGCGAAAGGAGTTCCAGCACCGAGAATTGGACGAGGTTTCGATTCGCTGCATCCTTCTTCTTGTCCACTTGTCCATAAAGCCAGCCTATGGCAAAACGCGCGATTTCCGCCCTTCTTTCAAAACGAGCCAAGGCAGAAACAGCATCCATCTGGCAACGGATTTCCATGTTATGGAAAGAATCCTCCTTTTTCCGGATATAACCCTTGACCACCAAGAAGTACAGCAGCGTTCTAAGATCCTTTTCGGTGGAGAAATCCAATCCTTCCCGCAAGGCATCCTCGTTCAGCTGCTTGCACGAGACCCGCAGGAATCCCTCCGGAATCCGGCCCAAGATGTAGCGTTCCATCCGGACAAAACGATCAAAGACCTGCCGCGATTTCCTTTCCGACACGCCGGTATCCAGCAGGTAGGCGGAAATATCCTTGGAATCGGCCAATATGCCTTCTTGCCGCATCCGCTCCACCACCGACACGACCTCGAACCGGCTCAAGCCCAGTATGTCGGCTAAGTAGTCCACTCTCGACTCGGCCTCGGCATCCTGCGCCCTATGTGTGTACTTCTGCGAAATCAATGATTTGATGACCCGGCAGGCTGTCTCCACCTCGTCGCGGTCGAACAGCAGAGAGGCCGATATGCGCTTTCTTGCATCCTCCATGTTCTTTACCGTGATGCCGGTGGCATACACATGAGGCACGTTGTTCCCCCTCTCGATGTACCCGCCTCGCTCCAAAGCGGCCAACGCGGTCCGGACACGGGTCTCAATGTCGTAAACCGAGTCGTCCCACCCGGCCTGCCGGGCAATTTCCAAAGCCGAACAGCACACCCTGTCGCGATGCCGGGTGAAATCCCTCACGGCTTTCCATATTTGCTGTATCTCACTGATGCTCAGCTTGGTCTGATTGAGCATGATGAAATGCTTGTCCAAGTCGTTGTCGCAATACAGCACATAGCAGCGCGCGCTGAGGCTCGGGTCGCGCCCGGCCCGGCCGGCCTCCTGCACGTAGTTCTCCAAGGAGTCAGATATATCGTAGTGCACCACGAGGCCGACATCCTTCTTGTCAACGCCCATCCCAAAGGCCGACGTGGCCACGATGGTACGCACCCTCCCGTCCATGAAAGCATCCTGGTTGGCAATCTTTTCCTCCGCTTCCATCCTCCCATGAAAAGGCAATGCCTTGTAACCATCCCGACTGAGCTTCTCGGCCAGTTCCTGCGCCCGCTTGGTCCTTGACACGTACACGATGGTCGGGCAATCGGATTCGGACATGATATTCCTAAGCTTCATATACTTGTCCTCATCGGTTTCCGAATGGACGACCGAATAACGAAGATTTTCCCTATCAGCCGTCGATGCGAACAATGCCAAATCCAAACCTAATTCCTGCTTGAAGTAGTCATGGATATCCTGTACCACCTTCTGCTTGGCCGTAGCCGTGAAACAAGATACCGGTATGGGGGTCTTTCGTTTTTTCTTCTGCTGGTAGTCCCGGATGAACTTGCCGATGTACAGGTAATCGACCCGGAAATCCTGCCCCCAAGAGGAGAAACAATGGGCTTCATCAATCACGAAACGGACCACATGGCGTGTCAACAGAATCCGTTCAAGGGTCTTTGACCTGAGCATTTCCGGAGCGATGTACAGCAGCGATGCCTCTCCATCCATGGCTCTTTGTATCGACAAGGTCCGCGTAATCGGATCCAGCAATCCGTTGATTGTGACTGCATCCGTAATTCCCCTGTCGGCCAAGTTGTCCACCTGGTCCTTCATGAGCGACTGCAATGGAGATATGACCACCGTAAGCCCGTGCACGGACTGGCCTTCCATGAGGGCGGGCAATTGGAATGCCAGCGACTTCCCGCCTCCAGTAGGGAATATAGCCAGCAACGACTTGCCTTCTACCGCTGCCTGGGCGGCTCGTTCCTGCAAGGGTTCGCCATCGTAGGTGCGGAACTGGTCATAGCCAAAGAATGCCTTCAAATTTTCCTGCACGCTTAACTTGGAACGGCAATAGGAACAGCCCTCGCTGCAAGGAGTCTGGCGCAAGAGCTTCACCACCCATTCCACATCGGGATACTGGCAAAGCACCCAGCCGGGCGTGACCGAACGGTAGTCGGTAGTATCGACCAAAGCCAAGGCGTAAGCCAGCTCGCAGGGATACTGCCTTGCCAGCATATCCAAATCGGCATTCTGGCATATCCGTCCTTTATACAGCTCTTTTGCCAAGACGGCTGCCGACTTCCCGGAAGGTGTCGCACCCACCATGCTGAGGAATCCATCGAATTCAGCTTTTCCATGCAGCAAGGAGGCGAACAGAATTTGTTTCTTGGGCGGCAAGGATTTCCAGCAGGCAATCTCGTCCAGCAGCAAATCCCGGGCTTTTTCGCAATCGTTCACCGGATTGTTGGCCTGCTCGCTGACTAACTTGTCGTTTTTCACCAAGCGGTGGTAAGGCCGTTCGGGGAACAGCAAGGGGGAAAGATAAAGCGTGTCAACCAGCTGCCAAGGGCATTCCCGGCCGAAAAAAAGATGAGGGGCATCATGATGAACGATGTTGTGCCCGCAAACGTAACGCATCCCGGCAAGAAAACCGAAAAGTTCTTCCTTCGAAGCCCCGTGGTAAACCGCGCCATCATCCCGAATCGCACCTATGTCGTGCACCTTGCGGTCTTTTATTCCTACTTCGGCATCGACCAAGGCATAGCGAGGCAAAGTCTCCGGAACAGGAGTCCCTTCTTGGACTCCCACCTCCTTGCCTTCGGCATTCCATATACGCATGAACCTGTCCCAAACCGACATAAGACACAGTATAAAAACCTATCTGCTTTTGAAAGAGCCATCCACCGCTATCCGGCAGATGTTCCATGAAGTTTGAATACCTGTACTCCTACCAAGTATCATGGTAACAACATTTTCTCCAAAAGCGAAGATACGAAAAATATGGCGAAAGCCGAGCGTAGAGCCAAAAGCCGAGGCATAGCGAAATCTTCGCAGAGAAGGAAGCCAAGCTTGCTTGCGATGCCTTCTCTGCCGAGATTTCAACACAGTCAAACGCAGTTTGGCTATGCCGAGGCACCTCCCATATCGTCAAACTCCGTTGACAAATATGGCGAAAGCCGAGCGCAGAGATTTCCGTCCTTCATTTGGGCTCCATGTGAAATTGTGTAATTTTGCAGTTGTACTTCAAATTTGCGCAAATTATATGGAACCGACTTATATTCAAAGAGAATTATCCGGAGTCATAAAAGAAGCAGCCCGTTATTTCCCTGTCATCACGATTACCGGTCCGCGGCAGTTTGGGAAAACAACATTAATCCGGAACGAGTTCAAGCATCTTCCTTACTACTCATTGGAGAATCCCGATGTGAGAAGTTATGCCGAGAACGACCCGGTAGCATTCTTGACCCAACATCCGGAAGGGATGGTTTTGGACGAAGCGCATAACGCCCCTAACCTGCTTTCGTACATCCAAGGAATAGCAGACGAACATCCAGAGCGGAAGTTCATCCTTTCTGGCAGCTCGCAATTCGCCATGTTGCGAAAAGTAACACAATCGCTTGCAGGCCGTACCGCTGTATTCGAACTATTGCCACTGTCTTATTCTGAAATCCGGGACCTTGCGAAAGGAAAGACTTTGGACGACCTGCTTTTTGAAGGATTTTACCCCGCAATCTACGCCGGACGCAACATCCCGAAGTTCTTGTATCCGGCCTACCTCAAGACCTATCTTGACAAAGACGTGCGTGACCTGCTTCAAATCAAGGACATGATGCAGTTCCATACTTTCATCCGATTGTGTGCCGGCCGCGTGGGTTCATTGTTCAAAGTCTCGGAGCTGGCAAACGAAATCGGAGTCAGTTCCCACACCATCACGGCCTGGCTATCCGTCTTGCAAGCATCCTATATCGTGACACTGCTGCCTCCGTATTTCGAAAATTCCCGCAAGCGGCTCACAAAAACACCGAAACTCTATTTCACCGATACGGGGCTTGCCTGCTACCTGTTAGGCATCGAGTCTGCCCAACAACTTTCAAGAGACAAGATGCGCGGTGCATTGTTCGAGAACTTCATTGTCATGGAATCGATGAAAAGAAGATACAACCGCGGCAAGGAGAGCAACCTTTACTTTTACCGAGATTCCCACCAGAATGAAATAGACCTCGTATTGAAGAACTCTTCCGGGTTGTACGGCATCGAGATAAAATCTTCCATGACCTACCACGCAGATTTTGAAAAAGCCCTGAAACAGATGGACGGATGGGTCAACGAGACGGTCATCGGGAAAGCGGTCATTTACGCAGGTTCGTTAGAAAACACCACAGGGGAAGTCAAACTGCTGAACTATACACACCTGCACGACATTCTGGAGTAAACTCTATCGAAGCCGGGATAGCCGGTTTTGATACGAGTTTACCTGCCGTGGTATCCTTTGCCAGAATTAGAATTTCCTCGATTTTGCGTATTTTCGCATTTCGGAATCCGGGCGGGTCGGAAGCCTGCTTACCCGGAGGCCGAATCGTCCATATCCAAAAAGTTTGCAAAATGGAAAACCCTACGCATTTTCAGGGGCTTAGCCCCGAAGAAGTGGTCAAAAGCCGGGAACAGCACGGTTCCAATGTCCTAACCCCTCCCGAAAAGACCTCCATCTGGGAACAGCTGCTTGAAAAGTTCAAGGACCCTATCATCCGCATCCTCTTGGTAGCCCTCGCCCTTTCGTTCTTAGTGGCTTGCTACCAGTTCTTCAGCGGCGCCGAAAGCGGGCATGTGTTCCTAGAACCGGTCGGCATCTTGGTAGCGATTCTCTTGGCCACCGGCGTAGGTTTCTACTTTGAGCTCAAAGCCAACAAGAAATTCGATATCCTGAACCAGGTCAACGACGATGTGATGGTCAAAGTCATCCGTGGCGGCCGGGTCACCGAGGTATCGCGCAAAGACATCGTCGTGGGCGACTACGTTATCCTGGAAGCCGGGAACGAAGTGCCTGCCGACGGCTATCTGAAGGACGCCATGTCGATGCAGGTCAACGAATCCACGCTGACCGGCGAACCCATCGTCAACAAGACCATAGACCCCGAACGCTTCGACAAGGATGCCACCTACCCCAGCAACAAAGTGCTTCGCGGCACCACCGTCATGGAAGGCCACGGCATCATGGAAGTGAACACCGTGGGCGACCAGACCGAATACGGCAAGGTTTATACCGGTTCCCAGATCGAGAACAACGTGGAGACCCCGCTGAACATGCAGTTGGAGAAACTGGCCAAAATCATCACCAAGGCCAGCTATGTCATTGCCGCCCTCATCGTGATAGGCCGGCTTTCGATGTTCTTCCTGCATCCTGCCACCCAGATGACCTGGCTCAACGTGGCTTCCGAACTGCTCAACACCTTCATGATCGCGGTGACAGTCATCGTGGTGACGGTGCCAGAAGGCCTGCCGATGAGCGTGTCCCTGTCGTTGGCTCTCAGCATGAAGCGGATGCTGGAAGCCAATAACCTGGTACGGAAGATGCATGCCTGCGAGACGATGGGCGCTTGCACGGTAATCTGCACCGACAAGACCGGAACGCTGACCCAGAACCAGATGCGCATCAGCAAGACCCAGTTCCTAATCAAGGGGGACAAAGGCCAGGAACCCTTGGACTTGGGCGTGGACGATGCCAGCCGCCTCATCAAGGAATGCATCGCGGCCAACTCCACGGCTTTCTTGGACGAAACCGATATCAACAAGCCCAAAGTAATCGGCAACCCCACCGAAGGAGCCTTGCTGCTCTGGCTCCGCGACCAAGGCGAGAACTATGCCAGCATCCGGGAATCGGCCCGTATCGAAGAACAGCTCACATTCTCCACCGAGCGCAAATACATGGCCACCGTGGTCCGCTCGTTCCTGCTCCCCAACCGCCGCATGCTCTATGTCAAAGGCGCGCCTGAAATCCTGCTCGACCTCTGCCAATGCGTCCGTGTGAACGGAAAGGACGAGGCCGTGGCCGATTGGAAAGAATACATCAATAACGAGCTTCTCGGCTATCAGAGCAAAGCCATGCGTACCTTGGGCTTCGCCTATGCCGAACTGAATCCGGAAAGCCACGAAAGCTGCTTTGAAAACGGCCGTCTCAAAGCGGGCTTGCCGCTCAAATTCATGGGCTTCGTAGGCATCTCCGACCCGGTACGCGCCGATGTGCCGGCCGCCATCCAGGAATGCATCGATGCCGGCATCGACGTCAAAATCGTTACCGGCGATACGCCAGCCACGGCGACCGAGATTGCCCGCCAAGTGCATCTGTGGAAACCGGAATACACCGAAGAAAACCGGATTACCGGCCCGCAATTCGCCAAACTGAGCGACGAGGAGCTCCAGCAAAGGGTAGGGAAGCTAAAAATCATCTCCCGCGCCCGTCCTATGGACAAGGAACGCTTGGTCAAAGCCTTGCAGAAGAACGGCGAGGTGGTGGCCGTGACCGGAGACGGCACCAACGATGCCCCGGCCCTGAACGCCGCCCAAGTGGGTCTTTCGATGGGCGACGGCACATCGGTAGCCAAAGAGGCCAGCGACATCACGATTCTGGACAACGCTTTCAGCAGCATCACCTCGGCGGTGCTCTGGGGTCGCTCGCTCTATCAGAACGTGCAGCGCTTCATCCTGTTCCAATTAACTATCAATGTGATTGCCTGCGTGATTGTGATGTTGGGCGCGTTCCTGGATACCCAATCGCCGCTGACCGTGACCCAGATGCTTTGGGTGAACCTCATCATGGATACCTTTGCCGCGATGTCCTTGGCTTCCTTGCCGCCCAATCCTTTAGTAATGAAAGACAAGCCGCGCAAAATGACCGACCACATCGTGACCCCTCTGATGATACGCCGCATTGTTTCCGTCGGCATATTGCTGGTGCTGGTGCTGTTCGGCCTGATGCAGTATTTCAAATACGAGGACATCGAATGCCTCGGCCAGTTCTGCCTGCGGGATTACTTTGCCGACTTCTTCCGTTTCGGCGCGATTCCGGAGGGACAGATGGGCATCACTCGTTACGAACAATCTTTGTTCTTTACCTTCTTTGTCATGCTCCAGTTCTGGAACATGTTCAACGCCAAGGCTTTCCTGACCAATAAATCAGCTTTCTCCAATCTGACCGGCACGGCCGACGGATTCCTTCCGATTGCCTTGTTAATCATTGTGGGCCAGATTGTCATCATTCGTTTCGGCGGGGAAATGTTCAGCGTGGAACGCTTGTATATCCGCGACTGGATTGCCATTATCCTTTCCACCTCGGTGGTGCTTTGGATAGGGGAGATTGCACGGCTGTTCAAGTCGTTGGCAAGAAAGGCATAAACAGCGGTATGACACCGCTTTAAGAATATCGAAGCGCAATTTGCACTTTTGCAATAGTTTTAGAAATGGAAAAGAAACTGATAGTAAACGTGGGCCGGGAATTAGGTTCCGGCGGCCGTCAGATGGCCCGGATCATAGGCCAGTTGCTGGATTTGAAATTCTACGACAAGGAATTGATCCACGAGGCATCGAAAGCCAGCGGCATCTGCACGGACTGCTTTGAAAAGGCGGACGAAAAGCCGCAACGGGTCTGGTATTCGCGTTTCCCGTTCTTGGGCGAACCGGGATTCAACGGCCTGAACAACGATGCCTTGTTCGAGATTCATTACAAGACGGTACGCCACTTGGCCGAACAGAGCAACTGCATCTTCGTGGGACGCTGCACGGACTACATCCTTCGGGACAATCCGGCTTGTTTCAATGTTTTCGTCCATGCGCCGATGGATTTCCGGATCAAGCACCTCTGCCAGGAGACCAACGCCACCGAAGAGGAAGCCAAGCAACTGATTGAACGCACGGACAAATCCCGGTCTTCGTACTACAACTTCTACACCAACAAGACTTGGGGAAAGGCCTCTTCCTACCACCTTTGCATGGACACCTCGCTCTTGGGCGTGGAGGAAAGCGCCCGATGGGTCGCCGAACTCATCAAGAAAGTGAAGGCTTTATAGGAAAACGCACTGAACCCACGAGGAGAAACTGATACAGAACCGAACCGCAGGGACAGAGAGGAGCGTACTAAAGGTACGTGACTCTCTGGCGCAAGGTTCGCAACGAAGTAGATGCTCTTGAAAATGCGCTGTTCAATAATTGCGGTTGGCCGGCTTAAACACCCTCAACAGAATCAAAAAATGGAACCAGAGCGTGGAAAGCAGGCCGAAATGGATCCGCATGATACGAAACCGCTCGAACCAGGAACGGACCAGCATCTTCCGGGATTTCCCGCCTTTCAAATAACAAGCCACGGTCTGATGGGTATTCTCGATGCGCCGGGCTTTTTCAAGGGCATAGAGTACCCAATTGAAGTCGGCCGAGCAATGGTAGCGCATATCGTATGAACGGGCGATGGAACGGCGAACCAGAATGGATTGGTGACAGACCAGCATCCCCCAGCGGAAACTTTTGGGAGTGAGCACTTCCGGAGCCCGAAGCCGCCGCATCCCGGCAGGCTGCCAGTTATCGTCCACCAACTGGGTCTGCCCGTAATAGATATCGGCCCAGCCATCCTCGCCCTCGGCCGCATTCATGACAGTTTGATTTGCGGCATCCGTCTCCTCCCTTTCCCAGTCAAGCCCTTCGTGGAAAACCTCCAACAGAAAGGCATCCGAATAGATGTAATCCCCGGCATTCAGAAACCAGACAAAAGCACCTGTGGCCATTTTCAGCCCCTTGTTCATCGCATCGTAAATTCCTTTGTCCGGCTCGGAGACAAAGCGGTCCACAATGTCCCGGTTGGCTTCGATCAAGGCCAATGTGCCGTCCTTGGAAGCCCCGTCCACAATGATATATTCAATGTAAGGATAGTTCTCTTTCTGCGTCCGCACGCTCTCCATCGTCTTTTCCAACAAACGGGCAGCGTTATAGACCACGGTAATAATAGAAACAACGGGTTTCTGCTTCTCCATCTTTTCTTGCGCTTCTGTAAATTCCATCTCCCTCTAACAAAAAAGGCGTGCCGGGTTTATCCGGCACATCCTTCATTCAGCATATCATACAAGGCGACCCGAAAGTGAGCCCATGATAGTATGCCGATTATTCATACCAATCCGGCTTTATGATATC
>JADIMZ010000067.1 GCA_017694335.1 Candidatus Pullibacteroides excrementavium | reverse complement strand
CATGCCGAGATGCAGGCCATTACGGCGGCTTCCCAGGCTTTGGGAGGCAAATACTTGAACGATTGCACGCTGTATGTCACTTTGGAACCTTGCGTGATGTGTGCCGGGGCTTTGTTCTGGGCGCAAATCGGCAAGGTGGTCTATGGGGCGTCCGATCCGAAACGAGGCTATAGCCGTGTGGGAATGAATCTGTTGCATCCTAAAACGGAAGTGGTGGGAGGCGTGCTGGCCGAGCAATGCGCCGGTTTGATTAAGGAATTTTTTCAACGAAAGCGTTAAAAAGGAGGCGTGCATGGATAAGAAATTGGACATTCCTTATCAGGAATACGATGATGAAATGCAGTTGGCATCGGAAGACCGGGAGCTGCTGCGCCGGGCAGACGAGATGGTGGATAAGGCCTATGCTCCTTATTCCGGTTTCCGGGTCGGAGCCGCTCTCCGTTTGGAAGACGGGACGATAGTTACGGGAAGCAATCAGGAAAATGCGGCTTATCCTTCAGGGCTCTGCGCCGAGCGGGTCGCTGTCTTTTCGGCTTCGGCCAATTATCCGGACAAGGCTATCGAAGCTTTGGCCATTACGGCTAATTCCAAACAGGCCGTGAATCATCCGGTAGCTCCTTGCGGGGCATGCCGCCAGGCCATTTTGGAATACGAACATAAGTTCAAGCATCCCATCCGGGTGATCCTGCGGGGAACAACTGGCAAGATTGTTGTTCTGGACAGCATACAGGGCTTGTTGCCATTCCAGTTCACCAAGGACGATATGGGTTTGTAGTTTGGGCTTTTGGGTGATTGGGTGCATTTTGCGGCTTGCCGGTGTGTCGCCGGGTCTCGAAACGGGGTACTGCCGGTAGTGCAGGCCGGGTTTTATTGGCATCATGATATTGTTGGGAGGAAAATGAAAAGCGAAGAGGAAATCAGGGCCGACTTCTGGACGCAGAAGGTCAACTGGCTCAAGAATGTGCTCAGGTACGGAGCTCCGGCTTTCAGTCTGGACGAATTGTATCAGGCTCTTTTGCAAGGAGGCTGGACGTCGGAACAAGTGGCTCGGACCACGACCCGCAGTTTCTTCGGCACGCCATGCCCGACCTTGCAGATGAGCCTTTGCAAGGAGAACGATGTCTATGTGATTCAGAATCCGGGCATCGGGACGATGGAACTGACGATTCAGGAGTGCAAGGAGCCGGTTTCGTTGACTGGAGCCTCGGTGGCTTCGGTGGTGTCGATGTTGCAGACCTATTGCAGTCATTACGGCCGCTACAAGGATGCCTTGGATTCGTTGGTGGACGTGGTGGGGCAGGCGGCCAAGGAAGAGGCCAAACGGCAGAAATTGAAGAGGCTGGCGCTATCGGGCATCCACATGATGCTTCCGGCTTTGTTCAAGGATAGCCCGTACCATCATTATTTGAAAGAAGGCGAAACCGAGGCGGTGCTCTGCATCCGTTTGAACGTGGGCAAGACCTTGGAAATCAGTTTGCCTTATGTTAATTTCCAGACAGTGCTGCCCAAGGTTCACCAAACGGTGGCGCATATGGAGAAGTCGTTGCAGGAGTGTCCTTTGCCGGTCAATCTGTCGGATACCGATTATTGGAGCGGTGAAGGTTTTTTTGTGGCAGGAAGCCCTAATAAATAAAGAATAATGGCAGTCAGTATCAATACGAAAGAGTTGGAGGAACTGCTCCGGACCGTGCCTTATACCCAGAATGTGATGCTGGTGGGACGGCATGGCATCGGCAAGTCGCAGATTCTGGAACGCTATTTCAGCACGCAGGGGCAGAAAGTGGTTTCTTTGTTCCTCGGCCAGATGAGCGACCCCGGGGACTTGATAGGCATCCCGCATAAGAACGAGAAGACGGGAAAGACGGAGTTCATGCCGCCTTATTGGTTTCCGTTGGACGGGCATCCTATCGTCTTGTTTTTGGATGAGTTGAATCGGGCGAGGCCGGAAATCCTGCAGACTATCATGGATTTGGCCTTGAACAAGAAGCTGGCGGGGCGTTCGCTGCCGGAGGGGAGCCGTATCATTTCGGCGGTCAACGAGGGCGACGAGTACCAGCTTACCGACTTGGATCCGGCGCTGGTGTCGCGTTTCAATGTCTATTATTTCCAGCCGACGGTGGCCGAATGGGTGGCTTGGGCCAGAAGCAAAGGCTTGGATGGCCGGGTCGTCGGTTTCATCGAGAACTATGAGGATTATCTGGACGGGGAAATGCTGCGGATTCTGGATCCGGGGTTGGAGAAGCTGCCCGACCGCCGGGCTTGGGAACGTGTCTCGGAAGTGATGGCACGTACCGCTACGCCTACGGATACCACCAAGAAGATTGTGGCGGGCATTGTGGGAGCCAAGGCGGCAGCGCGTTTTTTCGAGAGCATTTCGGAAGAGCGGGTATTGAGCGCGCAGGAAGTCTTGCGCGATTTCGAGGCGGTCAGGGAGCAGGCTTCGCATTACCGGGTGGCGGAATTGGCGGTCTTGAACGAAAGCCTTTTCCGTTACCTGGATCAGTTGCCCGAAGCCGATTTTGCCGGTACGGTGGCCGGGAACCTGCTGGCCTACGTGTCTTGGCTGGTCGATAAGGGTTACCGGGAAGCCATGGCGCAGTTTTGCAATGTCTTCGAGAGCGCCCAGTATTCCCATGCTAATTTCCTGATTCTGCAATCGGCGCCGGAGGTGTATTCGAGGATTAGCGACTTCATCTCCAACTTATAGGTTGGCGGGTGATAACGGGCAATCTGCTTCGTTGCGAGCCTTGTCTGGCTCGGTCACGTACTCAAGTACGCTCCCTCGCCATCCGCGGCTCGACGCCT
The DNA here is from genome assembly GCA_017694335.1 of Candidatus Pullibacteroides excrementavium. Lineage (GTDB taxonomy): Bacteria > Bacteroidota > Bacteroidia > Bacteroidales > P3 > Pullibacteroides > Pullibacteroides excrementavium. Next base: position 326 of record JADIMZ010000067.1, on the reverse strand, counting down.
CGCATCTTGCCCGTTCTGACCCGCCAACGCCGACGCGCCGGACGGTTTCGATTAGTAAGAGAGGGTTCGATTGGATTTTGCGTTCTGCGGAAGATTCTATGTAGATGTCGGTAGTGTGATATCTGAATTAATTATTTGGGTTTTGTGGTTTGAGCTGCTGCTCTGCGGGTTGGCTTTTCGTCCCGCGGGTGGGGACGGCGTGTGAGCAGGGGCAAGATGCAAGGCACGCGAGGGTGAGAAAAGCGGAGCGTACTTTTGGTACGTGAGCATTTTCGAATCCCTCGCGTAACGCCGCAGATTGCCCTGTTCACACGCCGTCAAGGAAG
>JADIMZ010000066.1 GCA_017694335.1 Candidatus Pullibacteroides excrementavium | reverse complement strand
GCCCAGTACGTACCTGCGCCCAAAATCAATTTCATCTGCAGCGGGAACCATCAAGGCGTGGTGGCTTACTTGGCGATGGTGGATTACGCCCGGCTGGAAAATGTAATCCCCGGCATCTTCGAAGAAGGGAGAACCCCGCTCGTCCTGGTTTTCGACCGGATTACCGATGTGCGCAACTTCGGGGCGATGGTCAGGACGGCCGAATGCGCCGGGGCGGACGCGGTGGTCGTTCCCGTCCAGAACAGCGCTGCCTTGAACGAGGACGCGGTCAAGACCTCGGCCGGCGCCTTGATGACCGTGCCGATTTGCCGGGAAGAGAACCTGAAAGCCGCGCTCCACTATCTCAAAGCTTCGGGCATCAAAATCTTCGCGGCATCCGAAAAAGCCTCGATGGAATATACCCAAGCCGATTTCACCGGACCGACCGCGTTCATCCTCGGTTCGGAAGAAGACGGCGTAAGCCCAGAATTCCTCGAACTCTGCGACGAACAGGTCCGCATTCCGCTGATGGGGCAGATCGACTCGCTGAACGTTTCGGTAGCTAACGGCATCATGCTCTACGAAGCCTTGCGACAGAGACGGCAAGCCTGAACCGGATTCCCGTCACAAAGAAAACAATGTCAGGTTCGGGCGCATCCCGATACGGAAAGGAATCCCGTTGAAACCGCAACCGGTATTGACATAAAGCGCCTGGCCGTTGGCCATGATATACATGCCGGAAAAATGCTCGTAGGCGAAGCGGGCCGGACTGTAATCCTTGCCATTGATCCGGAAACCCACCTGCATCCCATGCGTGTGCCCGGACAAGGTCAAATCGATCTTGGGATAACGCAGATAGACCACCGAATCGAAATGGGTTGGGTCGTGCGAAAGCAAGACCGTGTATTGCCCGCCACTCCGGACCGCCGTCTTGCCGCTCGAAGCCAAAGCGCCCGAATCGACAGAAAGGCCCGCCGAAACAGCAGCATCTGCCTTAGCATTCCCCGGCACTGGTTCGACCGCATCTTTCCCCGCCTGCCGCCAACTCTGCCGGACTTCGAGCACGGATTCCGGCAACATGGCTTTCTTCAGATTGCCCCGTTTCGGGAAACGACCCTCCTTTCCCCAATTTTCCACCCCTATCAGCCAAAGCGTATCCCCGCCCCGTTCAATCTCGACAGAAGCATTGTTCAACGTAACCCAGCCTAAACGCTTGTAATAATCCAGCATCTTCTGGAAATTGGCGTACTTGGCATTCTTGTCCGGCCATTGGGCGTAATTGCCGTAATCGTGGTTTCCCAACACGCAATAAACCCCGTCGGGAGCTTGAAGGTGCGCCAAATCCGACATGAAAGGCGTCATTTCCGAGGTACTGAAATTGACCATATCGCCTGTAAAGACAATCATGTCGGGCCGGGCCAGCAAAGCCTGGCGGACCAAGCTGCGCACCTGACGAGCCGAAGTGAAACTGCCTATATGCAGGTCGGAAATCTGCAATATCTTATACCCGCGCAGCCCTTCCGGCACCGGACGGTCCGGATTCTCCCGCCGCATGTCTATCTTGTCGATTCTGAGGTTGAAAGTCGATATAACCATAGCATAAACAATAAGCAAAAGTAACAAAAAGGAGGCGTATCCGGCAGCCTGGTACGGGAATTTTCTGCCCGGATCTCCCTTCCGCCCCAAGCCACGAAGCGCCCGGTTCTTCCTGCATCGAGCCAAGCGCCCCGAACGGAACCACGCCATAATTGAAAAAAAAGCCCAGACCGCCCCGTAGCAGAAATGAGTGGACAACAGCACAAAGACAGAACCGGCCAGATAAGTTCGCCAGAAAGGAGCCCAGTCCTGAAGATCCCGAAAAGACAAGACCGCGCAGAAAACGACCAGCAAAACAAAAGGCAAGAAATAGAACAGGGTCAATCCCTTGCGAACCCAAGCCCGCCCCTGCATGGCCGGACTCTGGCGGAACAGCCTCCAAACGAAATAATCGAAAAAGAAAAGAACCGCCAAGCCGACCCGGAGATAACCGTAGAGCGGCATCCTGTCGGCCATCACCCAGACCATATAAATAAAAAGTGCCCCGTACAACAGAGGCACTCCATATTTCCGGATATCTTTCTTCATTTCAATCCCAAAACACGCATCGTTCCCACAAAATCCCCGCCAAGGCAAGCAACCGTTTTACATCCCTCGCACAAAGCGGTAGCTGATGGTACCCACCTGTTCTTCCGGCGCAAATTCCTTGGGCACGAACCTCGACTTCATGGCCGCTTCGGCCGCCGTCTTCCAAAGGAGCTGGTCCATCGTCGTGGTCCCTTTCACCCCTGCCTGCACCCGGGTCACCAGACCGTCCCGGTTCACCCAGATCCGTACCACCACAACCCCTTCTTCATCCGAGTCGTAAGAAGGCTTTACCAACGACATCAACGTCCTTCCGTTCAAGGAGAACGAAATGCCGCCCGAACCGCCGGATCCTTCATAGCCTTGCGCATGCACATCCCCTTCCGGCTTCCCTTGGTCGCCCGCCTGCTGCGTCTCCCCTTGAGAAGACTCCTCCTTGCCCTTGCGCTTGCCCGGATACAGAGCCATCGGGTTCAGTTCCGGCTCTTTGGCCTTCTCCGGCTTCACCTCCGTTTTTTCCGGCACTTTCTCCGGTTCGGCTTTCTCCTCCTTTTTCTC
>JADIMZ010000065.1 GCA_017694335.1 Candidatus Pullibacteroides excrementavium | reverse complement strand
AGTTCAAACGGAATTTGCGGGAGGCGGGATTCGTGGTAAGCAACCTCCCGGGACCGGCAGGCAAAAGAGAAATCACAGTGGGCCGTACAGCGCAACAAATTTGACCATGTCGCGGAAAATCACTATCCTTGCAAAGCTTTTGGATTATGTCGTGGTTTTGCCGCAACGGGCACCATCGAAGGCAGAAGCGCGCTGAATCCGATTGGTTCGCCTCTAATCAATAACCCATAAAAACTAAATGCTATGAGCGTAAAAGGAACTCAGACAGAAAAAAACCTCCTCCAATCTTTTGCAGGAGAGTCCCAGGCCAGAAACCGCTACACTTTCTTCGCCAAGCAGGCCAAGAAAGACGGATACGAACAAATCGCCGCCATTTTTGAAGAAACCGCCCGCCAGGAAGAAGAACATGCCAAGATGTTTTTCCGCGCTTTGGAAGGCGGAATGGTTGAAATAACGGCATCTTTCCCGGCCGGCCAGATTCTGGACACCCAGTCGAACCTGGAAGCTGCCGCCAACGGAGAAAACGAAGAATGGACGGAGATGTACCCGAAATTCGCCGAAGTGGCGAAACAGGAAGGCTTTGACGATATAGCCCGCTTATTCAAAATGGTATCAGGCGTGGAAAAAGAGCATGAAATCCGATACCGCAAGCTGCTGGAAAACGTCAAGAACGGTACTGTTTTCCAAAAAGACAAGAAAGTATTCTGGTACTGCCGCAACTGCGGACACGTGCATTTCGGGGAAAAGGCACCCGAAATCTGCCCCACCTGCAAGCATCCCCAGGCATACTTCCAGTTGCAGGTACAGGAATATTAACCCTACTTCCTCTAAAAAGTCGGCCAGGTCGCAATACACGCTCCTGGCCGATTTCCTTATTCATCTGATTTCAAAATCCATCTTTCATGCTCAAAAAGACACCCCTTGCCATCATTGGCATCCTTTTCTTCATCTTCGGTTTCATTACCTGGCTCAATTCGGCGCTAGTCCCTTTCCTCAAAATTTCATGCGAACTCAATAATTTCGAGTCGTACTTTGTCACTTTCGTCTTTTACATCGCCTACTTCATCTTCGCCTTGCCTTCGGCCAAAGTGATCGACAGCATCGGATACAGGAGATCCATCACCGTCGGGCTTGCCGTCATGGCATTGGGGGGACTGTTCTTCATTCCAGCCGCATTGAGCCGCTTCTACCTGTTTTTCCTGGCAGGATTGTTCCTGATGGGAGCGGGGCTGGCATTGCTGCAAACAGCCGCCAATCCGTATGCAGCCATCCTGGGGCCTCCGGAAACAGCCGCCAAACGCATCAGCATCATGGGCGTATGCAACAAGTTCGCCGGAGTGCTGGCTCCTCTGGCATTCGGATCGGTGGCCTTGAAAGCAGCCGACGACATCATGCATCGCCTGGAAGACCCGGCGTTGAGCCTCCTGGCCCGGGAAGAACTGCTGGATGCCTTGGCGCACAAATGCCTCATCCCTTATATCTTGATAGTCATATTCCTGGTAATGCTGGCTTTATTCGTCAAATTTTCCCAATTACCGGACATCGATAAGGAAGAATCCGATTCCTCCCTTCCAAACGAAAAGGAACCCCTCCGATTCTTCTCCCGGCCGACGCTTTGGGGCGGGGTGCTGGCCTTGTTCTTTTATGTAGGGGCGGAAGTCATCAGCGTGGACACCTTGATTGGCAATGCCATGGACCATGGCATATCACCGTCCGACGCCAAGATTTTCCCGGCTTTCTCCATGGTGGCATTCATTATCGGGTACCTGTTAGGGATTATCGGCATCCCCAGGCTGTTCAACCAACGCACAGCCTTGATACTATCGGCATCGGCTAGCATCGTGGTGGCACTGGCAGGAATCTTGACGCCCGGACTGGCATCCCTATATATATTGGTATGGCTAGGTCTCACCAACGCGATGATCTGGCCGGCCGTCTGGGGCATCGCTATCCAAGGACTGGGCAAACACACTTCGACAGGCTCGTCCCTGCTAATCATGGCCATCGTGGGCGGAGCCATCATCCCGCTGCTTTTCGGGAAACTGGCGGACAAGGTCGGCTTCCAGCAAGCTTACTGGGTCGTAATCCCTTGCTACCTCTTCATTCTGATATACGCTCTGCTCTTTGCCAAAAGCCAAAGGGACAAGGTCTCCTGAAGGCGATTCTGCCAAAAGCCGATCCATCCTCCCCTCGGGAGCGCGCTTCACGCCTCTTCCATAGCTACCCTCCCGGACCGGGATGTTATCGGATTGTCAACATTTTTTGTCGGAATTGTTAATAATGCTTGGTCAAACAAAAAAAATTACTACCTTTGGCATCCTGATACGGGAGAGTAGATTATTTTTTGCGAACACAAAACAGAAAAAAGACATAACAAAATCACTCATTTAAGTATGAAAAAGCTGTTTTATCTCTTAGCTTTGCTTGCAGGATCTATGGCGTTCACATCCTGTGACAATCACCAAGAACCGCACAATCCTTATCCTTGGAAACCGACGGAAACCAAATTGAACACGAGCGACAGCCGTGTGGGCAGCATGTGCACCGCTGATGGCCGCATCACCACCAATAACGATGAGGCCGAAGGGATTCTCTTTGCTGTAGACGGCAACACGGGTTACTTGTGCTCTTTTACCAATATAATGAAGTCCACGGTCCGTGGCCGGAATGTAGTATGGGATTTGGAAGGCATCAGCTGGAGTTCTTCCTACGATACCGTGCCTATCGGAACGGGGCTTTACACTTCTGTATATGACAGCGTAGCTGGAGAATTCGAAAAACGCTCGGAACAAATTACCGATGGAGAAATCCTGACGGACATGATTGTGGCTGATACTACCATAGAATCGAGTGCAGCAGCACGTTGCCGGAATTATTACCGTATCCACTGCTACACCAACGCTACCGAACATAATGCAGACAACCAGTTTATCGATGGGAGAGGGGAATGGTACTTGCCTTCTGCACAAGAATTGCAAGCATTGCTGAAAGTCAAGAATAAGATCAACAACCTGTATCTTGATGGAAGCCAACCGGCAGATACGGTGGTTACAACCACTTATTTCCAAGCTATCGGTGGTTCCCGCGGTTATGCATACTGGAGCGCTACTGAATTCAACGCCTCCTGCGCATGGTATCGAATTACTGCCGATAACGACCAAAGCTATCTGCAGAAGAATTTCAACGGCGGTGGCAGTACGGTTTCCAAGATGTTGGTTCGTCCTATAAGGAAAGTAACCTTGCAATAGGACTGCTTAAATCGAAAGAAAAAGGGCTGCCTTCCGGTAGCCCTTTTTCTTTTGCCCCTCGCATCTTTGGGAAAGAGAAATGGATACAACCGCAAATTATTCCTATTTTCGTACAGAAGAACTTACTCAAAAAAAATCATAAACCGATGAGCAAGAATTTTATAGAGGAACTCCGCTGGCGAGGGATGCTGCAAGACCTGATGCCAGGCACTGAAGAACTTTTACAAAAGGAACAAGTAACCGCTTACGTGGGCATTGACCCGACAGCGGACTCTCTCCACATAGGCCATTTGGTCAGCATAATGATGCTCAAGCACTTGCAGGAATGCGGACACAAACCTTTAGCTTTGGTGGGAGGCGCCACGGGGATGATTGGCGACCCTTCAGGCAAATCGAACGAACGGGTGCTGCTGAACGAAGAGACACTGAGCCACAATGTGGCCTGCATCAAGAAACAATTGTCCAAGTTTTTGGATTTTGACAGCGATGCGCCCAATGCAGCCGAACTGGTCAATAACTATGACTGGATGAAAGATGTGACCTTCCTGAGCTTCATCCGGGATATCGGCAAGCATATCACGGTCAACTACATGATGGCCAAGGATTCTGTCAAGAAGCGTTTCTCGGGCGAAGCCGGGACGGACGGAATGTCCTTTACCGAATTCACCTACCAATTGGTGCAAGGGAACGACTTCCTGCACCTGCTGCAAACCAAAAACTGCAAGCTCCAGATGGGCGGCTCCGATCAATGGGGCAATATCACGACAGGCACGGAACTGATCCGCCGCATCACCGGCAAAGAAGCCTTCGGCTTGACCTGCCCATTGATTACCAAAGCCGACGGCGGCAAGTTCGGGAAAACGGAAAGCGGCAATGTATGGCTCGACCCGGAAAAGACTTCGCCCTACAAATTCTACCAGTTCTGGCTCAACTGCTCCGATGCCGACTCGGCCCGTTATATCCGTATCTTCACCCTGATGAGCCGGGAAGAAATCGAAGCTATCGAACAAGAACATGCCCAAGCACCGCACCTAAGAGCCTTGCAAAAAGCCTTGGCCAAGGATCTGACCATCCGCGTCCACTCGCAGAAAGACTACGAGATGGCGGTGGAAGCCTCCGAAATCCTGTTCGGGAAAAGCACTACGGAGTCTTTGCGGAAACTGGACACAGCCACTTTCCTGTCGGTATTCGAAGGCGTTCCATGCAGCGAAACAAGCATCGATACCTTTGACGGGAATACTTCCTTGATTGATTTGCTGTCGGAAAAAACAGGCATTTTCGCCTCCAAGAGCGAGGTTCGCCGGGCCTTGAAAGAAAACAGCCTTTCCATCAACAAGGAAAAAGCCAGCGAACAGACTCCGGTCAACAAGGACATGCTGCTGAACGGGGCGTATGTGCTGGTACAGAAAGGGAAGAAAAATTACTTCCTGATCCACGTGACCGGGGCGTAATCGTGCTCGAATTAGGTGCATACCCTCCCACCGGCCTCAGATGAGTCGGTGGGAGGCAGATGCAGTAGTCGTTTTAATCTTTGATTCATATATTGCCGATGTTCTTGTTCTACGCTCCGGAAATGGGGGAAAGCGGGATTTGCTCGCTTTCTCCCGAAGAAAGTTTTCACTGTGCCAAGGTCCTGCGGATGAGGCCCGGCCAAGCCCTCCGGCTGACGGACGGGAACGGGCTGCTGTGCGATGCCGAGTTGGCCGTGGTGGACGCCCGTTGCTGCGCGGCGCAGGTGACCAGGGTACTGAAACGACCAGACGAAGAGGGCAACACTCGGCCGTCTGTCCATATTGTCATGGCCCCCACCAAGAACATGGACCGGACTGAGTGGTTCCTGGAAAAAGCCATCGAAGTAGGGCTTGGCCGGGCCTCATTCGTGCAATGCGCCCGTTCGGAACGGAAAAGCTTGAAAATGGAACGGCTGGAAGCCATCGCGGTCTCGGCCATGAAACAGTCGTTGCATACGTACCTGCCCCGCATAGACGGGCTTTGCAGCCTGGAAACGTTCTTGGACAAGGAAGCCAGGGATTTCGCCAGCCGCTCGGAAAAGAGCGAAGCCTCCCTCCCCGTACAGGCAACATCGGACACTCTTCCAAACCCCTTACTGTCAGAGGAAAAGAAAAACGAAGACAAGGGGGAAAACCGAAACAGACCTCTCCAAAAATTCATCGCCTATTGCGGCCCGGAATACGAAAAGAAAGACTACCTGAAACTGTTGGACCCGAAGGCTGATGCAAGGGTCCTGATTGGTCCGGAAGGGGATTTCAGCCCCGAAGAAGTAGCTCTATGCGTAGAACACGGCTATATCCCGGTCAGCTTGGGAGAAAGCCGGTTGCGAACCGAGACAGCCGCCCTGTACGCCGCCTGGGCCCCCGCTTTCCTAAAAGCGCGTTCCTCTTAGACAAAGGCTTTGCCCTCGCCGAGCAGCAGAAGCATCCAATCGGTCCAGAGTGAACGATCATGCCTGATGCCCGGAATCGGTCTAAAGACAAAACAATATGAAAAGGAACAAACATATGGCCTTACGCAATCCCGCATACGGTAAAGCAGGACGGGGTTCAAACAATCCAGAACCGGAACAGGATTCTCCGTGTCCTGACCCGTGCCCTGATGCCCCAAACCGAAAGAAACAGGCCAAGGCCTGGTTCTCCCCCTTCCTTTTCTTATGCGTCCTGCTCTGCCTATGCGCATTGGGTTCGACCGAGGAAAGCCAAGCCCAGCAGACGCGAATCGGCTTGCTCAAATACAACGGCGGCGGGGACTGGTACGCCAACCCGACTTCGCTGCCCAACCTCATCGCCTTTGCCAACGAACAGGCCGAAATGGGATTGGATCCAATGCCAGCCACCGTGGAAGTGGGCAGCGCGGATCTGTTCAACTATCCTTTCGTGCATCTTACGGGGCATGGGAATGTGGTGTTCAGCCCGGCCGAAGTCCAAAACTTGCGAACCTATCTGTGCGGAGGCGGTTTCCTGCATATCGATGACAATTACGGCCTGGACCCGTTCATCCGCCGGGAAATGAAAAAAGTATTCCCGGAAACGGAGTTCGTGGAGATTCCGGCATCGCACCCTATCTTCAAGCAGGCTTTCGACTTTTCATCCACCGGCCTGCCCAAAATCCACGAACACGACAACAAACGTCCCCAAGCCTTCGCGCTATTCCATGAGGGGCGAATGGTCTGCCTTTACACCTACGAATGCGACTTGGGTGACGGCTGGGAATCGCCCGAAGTACACGGAGACAAGGAAGAAACACACCGCAAGGCCTTGGAAATGGGAGCCAACATATTGCAGTTCGTCTTCATGCAGTAATCTGGAATGCAATAAAACCTTTTTACAAACAACCTTGCCCTGTCCATCCTAACCGAGCAAGGGACAAGATAAGGGATAAATCCCATTTCACCGGAACCCGCAGGACGTAATCGGGCTGCTGGTCAGCGTAAGATGAGAGATGAATCAAATTTTACCTTACCTTTGTATAAGGATTGTTTCCATTTCCGGGAAATAGGTATCGGAATCCGAATCGGTATCCAAACTAAAACAAAACCATGAAAAGAATTTTCCTTTCTGCTACCACCATGCTCGGCCTCCTGCTGGCATCGATTTTCGTATTTTCCTCTTGCCGCCATAAAGAACCCGCCATCCAATTATCGGGGTTGACGGTTGCGAAGACTTACCCGTTCCGGGATTTCCAGCAATTAAAGATAAGCGGGCTGTTTGAAATAAACCTTATTCCATACCACAAAGATTCCTTGGTTGTTACAACGGACAGCACCTTGTTCCAGTACCTCTTTTTGGAACAACGCGGCAACAAGGTCTCCATTTCCTTCGACTTGGGCGATGCCCATATCATGGCGGCAGACAAAGCGCAGAACGACAGCGCAAGCACACCAAACCGGGCAGTCCAAGCCATGGCTCCGCTCCGGAACCTCGATTTGGACGAGATGAAACCTGTTGTGGACATCTATTATCTGAAGATAGAGCATATCGATGCCAAGGGTGCCGCTCTCCTCAAGGCGGAAAAACCGCTGAAAACCGATATCTTCAAAATGGAACTGGCCGGGGCATCCAAGTTCACAGGAAATTTGATTATCAATCACTCATTAGAAATACAAGCCGTAGGAGCTTCCAAATTTGAAGGAAGCTGCATGGCACCCGGCAAAGCGTCGGTAGAAGTAACCGGAGCCTCGCAGATGGATTGGTCTGGATTTATCGGGAAAGCCTATTTAGAAGCCACCGGAGCGTCCCATATCCGAGGATTTGAAATGGTTATCGACAATTTAGACGCTGAAGCCTCCGGAGCCTCCGGAATCGATGCCACCGTCAACAAGCATCTGAACGGCACGGCTTCGGGCGCATCCCATATCCGATACAAAGGCACGCCCGAAGTGAAGGCTTCCGTTTCCGGGGCCAGTGCCGTGAAGCCGATGGAATAAAGCCCCTGTCATGCCATTTCGACTTCCCAAATCCAGCCAAATTATTCTTGAGAAGTACCTTCCATAAACAAACCCATCAGTTCTTTATTGATGTAATAATTCGTTCTCCACACTTTCACCTTTTCAAGGATACCGACTGCTTCCATCTTGTTCAAATACCGGGTCGCCGTCAAGCGTTGGACCTGCATTTCCTTTTCCAAGAATTCAACCTTAGTATAAGGATGGTAAAACAAACTATTCAACAACTCATGCCTGTATTGCTTTCCAAACAAAGGCCGAAGAATCCTTTTGTATCGAACCATCATATCTGATATGGCTTTAACCAATCTCATTGTATCTTCCGCCGTGGATTCAACCGCTTTCAACATAAAAAGAATCCACGATTCCCATTCCTTTGAGTTATCGCCCTCCTTTTCCCTAATCTCCTGAATAAGACGGTAATATTCCGATTTATTATGTGTTATATACCGGCTCAGATACAAGATAGGCAAATCGAGCAAATCGCACAAAACCAAATACAAAACATTGATAATCCGTCCTGTTCTACCGTTTCCGTCATAAAAAGGATGAATGCTCTCAAACTGATGATGAATAACGGCCATCTTAACCAATGGATCGTAATTGCAAACCGATTCATCATTAATAAACTGCTCCAAATTCACCATATACCGGTTTATTGAATCTGCATCTTGCGGCGGCACATAGACTATCTCTCCATCTGAACGTTTCAACGTAGTTCCAGGCACACTCCTAAAACCCGCAGTATTATGTTCAAGTACTTTCTGTATCTCCTTTATTATATTTACTGTCAATATTTTTTTTTCACGAACCAAAGCGAATCCTGTCTGTATCGCCGCCCTGTAATTCAGCACTTCTTTAGCAGAAGCAGACATGACACCCTGTCTTATATCTAAATCACTTTTATACAAATCATCTTGTGTCGTGACAATATTCTCTACGGCGGAACTATCTTTCGCTTCTTGCAAAATCAATGTGTTGACAAGAATATTCTCATTCGGAATAGTCCTTGCCAAGCCTTTCAGTTCCGCTAACTTTTTGTTTGCACTGTTCACTTGCCGCAACACATCCTTTGTCTCCAAATCATAAGACAATGGCAATTGAGGTATTACATATTGCGTTTTCATCTTCAAAACATCTTTTCAAATCTATTCTCATGTATCATTGTTGCCCGTTTTGTATACATGACAAAACTCTCATATATCATTTTTGCCCGTTTTGTATACATGACAAGACCTTTCCGGTTAAATCTCAGCAGCAAACCGAACTGAACGAACTCATGAACACCTTAAAATCCGTTATGCTATGAATAACGCTGCGTGTAAGCGAACTTATTTATACTCCATCAGGTAAGCCTTGATGAAGCCGTCGATGTCGCCATCGAGGACGGCCTGCACGTTGGAAGTCTCGTAGCCGGTACGCAAGTCCTTGACCATCTTGTAAGGCTGCATGACATAGGAACGGATCTGGCTTCCCCACTCTATCTTCTTCTTGCTGCCCTCGATCTCGTTGATTTTCTCCCTCTTCTTGCGCAATTCTATCTCGTACAACTGGGACTTCAACATTTGCAAGGCTTTCTCGCGGTTCTGCAGCTGGGAACGGGTCACCTGGCATTCGATAATAATGCCCGATGGAGCATGGCGCAGACGGACGGCGGTTTCCACCTTGTTGACGTTCTGCCCGCCCGGGCCGCTGCTCCGATAGGTATCCCAGGACAAATCGGCCGGGTTGATTTCAATTTCGATATTGTCGTCAATCATCGGGTAGGCATAGACCGAAGCAAAGGAGGTATGGCGGCGCGCACCGGCATCGAAAGGCGAAATGCGAACCAAACGGTGCACCCCGCTCTCGCTCTTCAAATAACCGAAAGCGAAGTCGCCTTCCACTTCGAAGGTGGCCGACTTGATACCGGCCTGTTCGCCCTCCTGATAATCGACCACGGTCACTTTGTAACCTTTGCGTTCGGCCCAGCGCAGATACATTCGATAGAGCATCTCGGCCCAGTCCTGGCTTTCGGTCCCCCCGGCCCCGGAATTAATCGTCACCATGGCTCCCAAGCGGTCTTCCTCGCCCGAAAGCATGTTCTTGAATTCCAATTCCTCGACGGACTTTTCCAAGGCCTCCACCGTGCTGTCCATCTCCTCTTCCGGAACCTCTCCGCTCTCGAACATCTCGGCCATGACCCCGGCATCCTCCAACTCGGCATTCACTTTCTTGAACGAATCCGTCCAGACCTTCTGCTGCTGGATGCCTTTCATGACTTTTTCGGCTTCCTTGGGATCGTCCCAGAAACCGGGAGCCTGGGTCTTGGCTTCCTCCTCGTTTATGAATTTTTCCTTCCCGGCGATGTCAAAGACACCTCCTCAGCGTTTCCACCCTCGCAGACAACGCTTCAAGCTTGTTCTTGTCGTACATTGCATTTCTTTTTGTTAATCCTGTCCGGGAAACAATCCCGGAATTTATCTGCCGTGCAAAGGTACAGGTTTCCCCATAATCCGGAAGAAAAAATCCCCCAGCCTCGGAACAGCAAGAAGAAAGACTTTCTCTCAATAACCCGTCCGAATCCAGAACATTTGCTACAGAACAGCGACCCTGTGCTTCTTCCGGTCTTCCATGATTCCGTCCATATTCTCCAAGGCCCATGAAATCAGGTTATTGACATAAGGCAGCAAGGAGCGGGCCCGTTCCGTCAAGGTATATTCGACCCGGGGCGGCACTTCGGCATAAACCTTGCGGCTGACCATGCCGTCCTCTTCCAAGGTCCGCAAAGTCAGGGTCAACATCTTCTGGGAAATATCGGGCAAGGCCCTCTGCAAGGTGTTGAAACGCATGACAGGTTCCTGCTCCAAGGTATAGAGAACCAACAATGTCCACTTATCCCCTATCCGGGCCAGCACGTTGCGGATAGGGCAATCGGGGAATAATTTGTCCCGGTAATCAGTTCGGTTCATATGATATAAAAGTTCTTTTCACGTTCACTTTCGCGCAGCTTTATTCACAGCGAAAAGGGTTCCAAGGTGTTCATGAGCTCGCTCCGCTCGGTTCTCCGCCTCGGCATAGCTCAAACTTCGTTTGGCTCTGCGCCCGGCTTAATCGAAAGGTGCTTATTCTTGTTGCCCTAAGGACAGGGTCTTCCAGCACCGTATTTCTCCCTTGGAACTCTTTAAGTCCTTGTCTCCATTGTAAATTACAGAGCATTGTTGGCTTTCGGCACCGGAAAGTCCGGCCCAGACGGAAATACCTTTGAAGAAATCGGGGGAAAAGGTGGCTCTGGACTTGATTTCGTATGCATATTGCAGGTTCCCTTCCGTGTCGAGCAAGTCTACCTCGTTTCCTTGGCTGTCCCTCCAAAAGCTCAGATTGGGCTCGAGGCCTTTGTTGAAGCCGTTTTTGACAAATTCGTTGATGACGAGGTTTTCGAACAGTCCGCCCCGGAGGAAATGGGTTCCAACTTGCTGGGCATTCCCTATTTCTAACAAGGCGCAAGCCAGTCCGGTATCGTAGAAGTATAATTTCGGGGTCTTGACCAGCCTTTTTGCGAAATTGTGGTGGTCGGGTTTGAGAAGATAGCAAATATAGCTGGCTTCTAAGACGGAAAGCCATGCCGAAGCGGTTGACACGGAAATATCGCACTCGTTGGCCAAGGACGAGAGGTTCAGCAACTGGCCGATGCGTCCGGCGCATAGCTTGAGGAAGCGGATGAATTTCCCCAGATTGCCGATATTTTTCATGAGGCGCACGTCCCTTTCCACATAGGTTTGGATGTAGTAGGGGTAGAAATCCGGTGGGGCAATGCTTTTGTCATAAAGCCGGGGATACCCTCCGTTGAAGATTTCTTCGTCCAATGTGGCGGGAAGGATATTCCCCTCTGCCATCTCCCGGTGCGAGAACGGTAACAATTTCAAGACAGCTGTCCTTCCTGCCATGGATTGGTTCAAGTGCTCCATGAGCAGGAAATTGTGGGAACCGGCCAAAAGATACATGCCTTCGGAACCGGCTTGATCGATATGGGTC
>JADIMZ010000064.1 GCA_017694335.1 Candidatus Pullibacteroides excrementavium | reverse complement strand
GCTCTCGGCCTCGGCCCGCGACTGCCGCGCCGCCTCCTCGCACCGCTCGTCGTTGTAGTCCGAGAAGATCTGCATCAGCTGCGGCATCGTCAGCCGGTCGTACAGCTTGCCGCATTCCCCCCTCCGGATGCGCCCGAGGACGATGTTGACATCGGCGATGGTCAGGTGGGGGTACAGGTCGAGGATGTCGGAAGCCATCGCCTCCACCTGCGCCTTGGTCATGGAGGTCTTCAGCCCCAGCAGGTCGTTGAGTTCCACCAGCTGCATCTTCAGGATCGTCTCCACCTTGGCCGCACCGTTGTCCTTGGCCAGCGTGCCCAGCGAGAGCACCGCCCCGCTCTTGCGCAGTCCCAAGGCCTGTGATACCGTCTTCACATCCCGGAACGAGCGTGCCACCGCCCGCGGCGCGTAAATCTCCAGCAGCGTGGACGTGGACAGCTCACCGCGTTGCCTGTAGGCTGGCAAGCAGCTCCCGCTTGTAGTCGTCGCCAAGGCCGTTGTTTCTCCCGTTTCCATTCCTTTCGTTTTTTATGGTTCGCACGATGTCGTTGAACTTGCAATCGATGACGTTCAGGTTGAACTGGTTGTCCCGGTACCACTGCGGCAGGTTGGCCACCAGGAAGCAGAACCCGTTGAACACCGCCTCATCGCCCCGGTCGCCCGTCAGGATGGCCCGCAGCTGGTCGATGACCGACTGCAGCGCCTTGCCGTCCTTCGCCCCGAAATGGTAGGGAAGCCCCGTGCAGCTCTCGTATTCCTCGATGAAGGCGCGGCGGCACCTGTCGAATAGCTTCCCGCTGACAAGGAAGTCCGGCAGCGGCTTGCCGAGCGCCGCCGCCAAGGCCGTCCGCAAAGCGAAGTTGGATGCCTTTCGGTCGTTCAGTACTACTTCAGGGTCTATCATACCGCTTCAGTTTTAGCACCGGAATCCCGCAGGCCACAGCCACCAGAGCTTCTATTTTCGCCCCCCGGCTCTGCTTCCAGTCCGGCAACAGCAGCACCTTGTCGCATTCCAGCATCAGGGCAAGGCACTGCTTCATGCACTGCCGCCATGGCCAGTCCTTCCGGCAGTAATGGATCGGCACCACCGCCAGCGACCCGTGGCAGCGCACCACCTTGGCCGCCTCCATGAACTTCTTCTCAACTTCTTCCCACGGCAGCCCCGTCACTTTTCCGCTGATGTACACCTTCTCCATGGCTACACCTCCGTGGCATTGAGGGGCACGGCTTTCCACGCCCCGGTTTCCGTCCTTTCCTCCAGCCGGATGTAGGTCTTGGACTTGACCGGTTGCCAGGCTTCCTCTATCATCTGCACGTATTCCCGTATCGGCTCCAGACGCGGGTTCTCGTCCACCTTCTTGCGCAGCTTGAGGATGTTGGCCGCCCGCAGGTTGCCGTTCTTGTCGCGGCTGACGAAGTCCTGGAGCAGGCTGTACAGGGTCTGGCTGTCCTCGCCGTCCTTGGCCAGGGTGGCCATGAACTCCTCGATCTTCCCGGCGGCGATGTTGGCCGTGTCGTCGAACGAGTCCAGCTCGTACTGCCCGGTGGTGATGCGCATGGTATTGCCCAAGTTGGTGTAAGTGTCGCTCTTGTTCCGCGATGCCTGCCCGTAGAGGGCGTTCTTCAGTTCCTTGGCCGCCGCCAGCGTCCGGTACACCTCCCGTTTGAACTCCTTGATCCGGGCGCTCAGCTGCCGCCCTTGCTCCATCAGGCTCTCCACGCTCTCGGAGGTCATCTCCTTGAGGGTTCTCTTGTCCTGCTTCGCCTTCTCCTTGGCTTCCCGTTCGGCCTTGGCCGCCTTGTAGGCCTCGTACTCCTTGCGCTCCTCCGCGCTCATCTGTACTGTTTCCATATCATTCCATGTTTTTAACGGTTTGTAAATCATTTTGCTTTTGCAGGAAGGCGTTGTAGAGCGACACCAGCTTTCCCTTGGGGATGTCATTGAAGTCGCTCTTCCCGGCTGCCCGGCAGGCGATGGCCTTGATTGCCTCGATGCCGCCTTCCTTCCCGCTCAGTTGTAACCACCCGCCGATGGAGGCGATGAGCCGTTTACGCCACTGGTTCAGCTCGGAGGGAGTGCGGCATACCTTCGGCTTCCCTGTCTCCTGTTTCCGCCTGTAATACATCTTGCAGAAAGCGTTCTTGATGACCGAATCCGTGGCCACGCTGGCTTTCAAGTCCGCGTACTGACCGGCGATTCCGGGAGCTTGCAGGATGCCCTTGTCGTCCATCGTGAAAAGAAAGGTGAACACGTCCCAGAACAGCTCCTCGTGAAGCATCTCTTTCCCATGGCTGAACTGTCCGGCGAAGTCCACACCCGTGTTCCAGATGATTAAGTTCCGTTCCTCCTCGCTGATGTTGTACCGCTGGCAGATGCCGGTGACGATTGCCTGTATGTCCATATCTTGTCCTCCAATTTGGTTTCAAAAAAGGGCGGCGTAAAAACAAACCCGGAAAAGTGCTGTAAAAACCGGTAAACCAAAACCGCCGCCCGTGGCTTTTGTGGCGTGACGGGGAACCCGCCTTGCTTTGCCCTTGTGGCACCGGGTCAGAGGCAAGCGCGCCCGATGCCGGAATCCCTGCGGGGCATCCCCGTCCTTGTAGCCACGTCCTCCCTGTTGGGTTGTGGCAGCCCCGGAATCGAACCGGGCAGACCCAAGTGGCTAAGGCCTCGACCGTCACTGCCTGTCTTTGTAATCCTGCGGGCTGTCCATGCCCCAGTACCGCTTCGCCCCTTCAGCCCAGATGATATACTCGCCCTGCTTGCCCCGCCCCTTGCAGAACGCCTTGTATCCCTCCACCCAGATTTTCTTGGAGGCATCGTGCATCACCGAGTGGGCGATGCCGCCTTTGGGGTTCTGCTTCTCAGCCTGCGAGGTGAACACCAGCAGCTTGTTAGGGTACTTCCGGATGAAGTCGGTGTACATCTTGTAGCTGCGCAGGTTCAGGCATTGGATGGAGTCGAACACCACGAACGGCGGGCTGCCCCGGCGGTCAAGCACCTGCTCTATGTCTTCCAGCCCTCCCGGCAGCTGCTCCGGTGTCCAGACGAACACCCCGCGTTCCTCCGGCCTGAACACCGAGAAGAGGGCATCTCGGAAGGTCATGTCGGCCGATTCCTCCAGGCTGAACACCAGCACCTTGCCGAACCTGCGCAATGCCTTGCAGAGCTGCAGGACGAAGTTCGTCTTGCCATTGCCGGAGTTTCCCCAGATGAACCACCGCCCCGTCCGCTCCGGCTGCCCAAGCAGCTCGAACCACTCGTCTTCCAAGGGTAGCGTGTCGTACTTCTTGTTCGCGATGTCGCGAAGCGTCAGCGGCCTGCCTCCCATCACTTCCTTATTTCCTCCTCGATGCGGCGCAGGGAGAAGTTCAGTTTTGGCAACAAGGTCTGGAAGGGAATGTTCGGGGCATTGACCTTGCAGATGGCCGAGGCGCAGTTGGCGAAGAACACCTCGAACGCCTTGGGGTCGTCTGGCGTGGCCTTTTGGTATCTCGAACCGTACCGGTCGAAGTTCTCCGCGTAGCCCACCTCTTCGCGCTTGCGTCCCCGCTCGATTTTCCTTTTCAGTCCATCGGCTCCCATCATGTAGAAACCGCAGCAGCCCTTGGTCTTGTTGTACAGGGCTTTCAGCTCGTTGAAGGCCGCCTGTTGGAGGTCGCCCGCTTCATCAAGGATGATCAAGGGCTTCTCAAGTATCTGCAGGTAATATACCAGGTCGGCGTACACCTCGTGATATGTCCCTTTGTTGTTGATGCCGAACTCCTCGGCGATGAACCGCACCAGCAGAGTCTTGGTCTTCACCTGCGAGCAGTCCACATAGACCGCGTTCTTGTGGGTCTTGGCGTAGCACTGCGCAGTGAACGTCTTCCCGATGCCGGTCCTGTCCACCAGCATCCGGCTGATGGAGTTCTGCTGGCATCGTGCCAGCTGGGTCTCGATGTAGCTGTAGGCCGGTGTCCTGGCCGCCTTCCAGTTCTGCTCCCCGAAGCCCACGTCCAGCTTCCGCCCGATCCGGATCCACTGGTCGTCCCCGATGACGCGCTCCCTCTCCCCGTTCCGCAAGCGGCTGTATTGCGAGGCCGAGATACCGAGCGTGACCGCGAAACGGCTGTCGCTCCCGGCGAAGTTCTCCCGCCGCCTCTGCACCTCGCTCCATATCTTTTCCTTGATGGCTTGTGTTATCATCGCTATGTGTTTTTTAGTTTGTTTTTTTACGGTTTTAAACGCCTTTTAAATGTCGGCCAAGGCCATCTGCCGCATGGCTTCCTCCGAGTAGTCCGGCACCAGTTCCATGCCTCTTGTATGCTTCGCTTCCGCCTCCGGGATGTCCACCTGTAGTTCCCGTTCATCCGGATCCGCATGGAGCGTCTCGGGCAGGAGCAGTCCGACCCGGTCGGGCATCCTGTCCTTGATGAGCCTGTCGTACCGCGCCACGTACTTGGCCTGCTCCTGCATGGCCGCACGGTCGGCTTCCGTCTGCTCGCAACGGGCTTCGTTGTACGCCACGATCTTTTCGCAGGCGCAGAGAAAGGTGTCCCCTTGGTAGAGATAGACGCGCGGGATGTCGCCGTCTTCCTCCTTCATGTAGTAGGCCGTCACGTTGTAATCGTTGGGGCGGAGCAGCCGCATCACTTCCGGCGATGACAGCTGGTATTTCTCGTACTGCACCCGCACGTACTGCGACCGCGCGATGCTGCATTCGGTCCGCTCCCCGATGTATCGGTACAGGGATGCCTTGCCCAGCGGCTGGAGTTCCGGGTTCAGGTGGCTCTTCAGCACTTCCCAGCGTGTCATGCCCCCGTAGGTCTTCTTGCGCGGATGGACGGAGTTGTTGAACTCCCGGATGGCGGCAAGGTCTTCGGCCACCAGCACCTCGTAATCGTACTGCCGCTCCACGTATTCGTCGTTCACCTTCTTGCTCGGTGTCCGGTAAGCCTCATGGCGGGCGTACCATCGCCCGATGGGCTGCTCCTGCATCTGCTTTTCCGCGCCGTACTTCTTTGCCCGGTTCAGGTGTTCGGCCCGCTTCTCCTGCGAGTTGCCTGCCGCGCACCAGCGCACGAACGGGAATACAGCCCCGGCACGCATCAGCGTGTCGGCGAAGTGGTTCACTAGGTGGTGCTCCACCTCCACTTCCATCGGGATGCCGAACCCGTTCCGGTCTATGAGGCGGAACATGTCCCGCAGGCAGTCCAGAAAGAGCTTGTCGTCCTTCTTCAGGCTGTAGGCCGCCCCGATGACGCAGCCGGAGGCCACATCGTAGGCGTAGTAGGCCTTGATCCTGCCGCCCCCTACCAGCAGCCGGGGCAAATCCCGGTCGTCCATCGAGATCTTGCTGAAGGAGTATTGCGGGCTTTTGCGGTGGTGGTGCGGCCGGTGCAGGTTATTGTAATACAGCCCGTCGTTCCTCCGCTTGTCGGCCACGGCCCGGTTGACCGCCTGGTTTAGGTAGTTCCAGATGGTACTTTCGCTCAGTTCCACCGGCTCACCGTTCCTCCGGAAATCCTCCGGCTGGAACACTTCCCCCGTCTCCTTGTCGAAAACGGTAATCTTGCCCGTCAGGAACATGTCGTACAAGTCCTTGACTGAGCTACAGAAAGGCTTGTTGGGCATCGAATACAGTGCCACCAGCAGCCGCTCTATCTTCTCGGTTACCTTCCGGGCGTTGTCGTTGGCGAACTTGGCCGAAATCAGACTCCCGTAACCATCCTTCAGGTAGGTGTCGTACTTGTTCTTCAGTCGCCGCACCGAGGTGGGCAGCGTGTTCGGGTAGCTTTCGGCTATGTCCGGATGCCCCAGCGCGGCTATCTGCTCCAGGAAGAAGGCTTCCTTGGACGGGGCTTTCCCGTTGCGCGCCCGCCGGTAGGCACTCCGTTCGTTGTACAGGTCGTGCATGGCGTTCAGCAGGATGGCATCGTTGGTGTACTCCTTGATCCGCTTGACGTAGCGGCTGGCATCGCCCTCTGGGCGGTAGCTATTGAAGAAGTCCCTCGCCTTGGCATCCGGGCGGATGTGTTCCACCAGTGCGGGCTGGTCGGATATCCGCTCGATTGTGCTCCCGAAGACCGCGTCGATGACGCGCTTCCTGTCCTCCCGCAGCTTGTCGTACACGATCTCCACCTCCCGCCCTTGGCAGGCCCTGCCCGTGGTGGACAAGTGGCCTCGCTGGCGATCCTTTTCGTACAAGGAATAGGAAAGCCCGGCCATCTGCCAGTCGTGCAGCGTCAGCAACACCCCGTATGTCTCATCTAATCTCATCTCTTTTCGCTTTGTCCCCTCGGCGGGGTCGAACCGCCACGGCCGCAGCCGTCCCGTCCGGAGGAGGGGTTTTGGTCAGCCTTGCTTGCAGTGATATTTGAGCCACTCCAGATCCTTGGCCTTCGGGTCGGGGCTGTTCTTGGTGGCATCGATCAGGGTCATGTCGGTGATGGTCGCCGTCCACTCCTTGCCTGTAGCGGGAGAGGTGTAGGTGACAAGGTACCTTCCGTGGCCTGCCGGCGTGAAGGAGAAGTCCCGCAGGCTGATTCTGTTCCGTTTCATCGTATTTTGTTTTTGGTTCAAACTTTGTTCCATCCACTCCCGAATCGCCCTCCCTTTGCCGCGCAAGGCTTGCCTTTCGCCCCGGGCTATCTGGATGACATAGCCGTAAGAGGTGTTGAATTTCTTGGCCGCCGCCTGGTAAAAGCTGTCGCTCCGGTTGGCCTTGATGATTCCTGTTAAGTTGCTTTGCATTATATTTGCGTTGTTTGACGTGTGCAAATATAGAGTTTTTTTCAATACACCAAACATTGGAGTAATATTTTTTTTCAATGGAAGCGGAAAGGATTATTGACAGGCTTGACAAGTATATGAAAGCCAAAAATATAAATGACAACCAAATAACAGTTAATTGCCAATTATCTGTCGGGTTGATAGGAAAAGCTAGAAAAGGCGAAAGCGATATTGGCAAAAAGGCTATAGAAAAAATATTGAATTATTATCAAGATTTGAGTCGAGTTTGGTTGCTGACAGGAGAAGGGGAGATGTGCAAGAAACAGTTCATTAAAGCCGAACCGGACACAACTCAACCACCAGCTAATGCAGGAAGACCAATACCACTAGTTAGCCAAACAGCTGTTGCCGGCTTTGGAAACAATGACTTTGCTATTGCGGAGCAAGATGTGAAGGAGTACTATCTGGTTCCAAAATTTAAGCATTGTCATATTGATTTTATGATAGAAGTTACGGGGTCGTCCATGTACCCAAAATATAACTCAGGGGATGTTGTTGCGTGTACTATCATTCGTGAGAGCCGTTTCATTCAGTGGAACAAATGTCACGTGATAGCAACTAAAGAGCAAGGCATCCTTGTTAAGCGATTACTTCCTGGCGATGATTCTAGCCATATCAAGGCAGTGTCAGACAACAAGGACTATCCGCCTTTCGATATTCCTATTGATGAAATCACCGGCATCGCCATTGTTGCAGGCGTAATTCGTCTCGAATAGCCCCGTGATGTCCTGCAAAACATCCATACATTATGCATATAGATATAGTGATTTGAGCCAAATTAACCTTATTTAATTGATTATCAATATTAAATTATTGCACGAAAACTGCAATAAAGGGGTCTGAACTTGCTTTTTTTTGACAATAAACCCCGATTTTTTGCATTTTTGCTTCTCGCTTTTGTCTGCCCATTTGTCCGTCCATTTGTCCGTCCAATCCTACTTTTTGCACTTTTCGCACCTTCTTTTTTGTGTATCAAATTTCCCACTTTTCCCCCAACACCCTGCGCCAAGACACAAAGAAAATGGCCTTTAAACCTCGCTTTTACGCTGCTTAAAGGCCGTTTTAGCCACATAATCCCACCTAATGAACCTTATTGTCCCTGAAAGGGAAGAAAACTTCTTATTGAATGAAGCTGAATTAACCTTTTTGGACGTTTCGTTTTGGATGCTGTTTTTCTAATTCTTTGTTTTATCGCTTTTTAGCATTCCTTACTTCGGACGTTTCGTTTTTACCCCCTTAAATAATACAATGTCGTTCCGTATGGAGTCTGAAATTCAGCCTGCTGTTCCGTTGCGGTTGAAAATAGAGATTAATTGTTTTGAACATTTCAATGTGTTAGGATTGGTTACGATGGGGGGCTCGTTCCGTGCAGTTCAGATGACCCCGATCCATTCCAGTATCAGCGGGGTCAGCAAGGCGGTCAGGATGCCGTTCATCGTCAGGCCGAGGCTGGCGAAGGCACCGTATTTTGGGCTTCGGCTCATGGCGGTGGCCGTGCCGACCGCGTGGGAAGCCGTTCCCATCGAAAGGCCTTGCGCCATCGGGCTGTCCACATGGATCCAAGTCAGCACCTTGAAACCGGCGGCCGCCCCGAAGAGTCCCACGCAAATCACGATCGCTGCGGTCAATGCTGGGATGCCGCCCAAGGTCTCAGTCACTTCTATCGCGATAGGGGTCGTGACCGATTTGGCCGCCAAAGATACGATGACCTCTTGCGAAGCTCCCGCCCATTTGGCAATCAAGGAAACCGATATGACGCCGACCGCGCAACCGGCCATCTGGCTCATGAGGATAGGGATGATCTGTTTCCGGATCGATTCCAATTGCAGGTAGAGAGGAACGCCCAAAGCCACCACGGCGGGCTTGAGCCAGAAGTCGATGACCTGCCCGGCTTCCTGATAGGTCTGGTAGCTGATGCCGGTCAGCTTCAGGAAAACGATGAGCAGCACGATGCAGACCAGAATCGGATTGAGCAGCAGCCATCCGGTCTTTTCTTGCAAGATTTTGGCCAGCAGGAAAACCACAAAAGTCAACGCCAGCAAAAAGAATTCATTTTCTAAAAAGGCCATCGAACCAATCTCCTATGTGCATGTTTTCAAAATGTATTTTCCGGCGGAAGAACTGGTGAACCCAGCCGGTGACCGCCAGCACCAGTACCGTGCTGGCCAAGGTGGCCAGGACGATGGGCCAGAATTCGGCTTTGATGATGTCCAGGCAGAGCATCAGCCCCACGCCGGCCGGCACGAAGAAAAAGCCCATATTGGAAATCAGGAAATCGCTCAAGCCTTTGACCCATTCCAGTTTGATCCATTTCAGTTTCAGGAACAGGGTGAGCAGCAGCATCCCGGCAACGCTTCCCGGCAAAGGGAGTCCGGTCAGATAGACGAAAAGCTCGCCTAAGGCCAAGCAGCCAAAGATTATGGCGCATTGCAATACCATCATGTTGTTGATTTTTAGAATTTTCAGCTGCCTTGCAGGGCAAGACGGCTACAGGAAAAAGGCTGCAAAAATACGAGTTCTGTGGCAAGTTCGATGAGGCGATGCGATTTTCAGTCATTTTCATCCGGGCAAGCGCATAGTTCTTGATAATTGTTTGATTGGTAGTTGGCTTGTGTGCTTGATGCCGGATGGTGTGTTTGCGAAGCGTTGATTATTAATATGTTGTGTCTTGTTTGATTGCTTTGGATTTTCCATGGCAGGGTTCATGGCCGTTGTGTTTTATGGAACGGAAATGCCGGTTGTAAGCCGTTGATTTCGTATCTTCGCATTTATCTATGGGCATCAGATATAAGGCAGGAGTCATGGTTGTTTCCCTTTTGCTGGCAGCTTGTTTCGAGACATTGTCGGCAAGGGGGATTCCTGCGTCTGCTGGTGGCTTGGGAACACTAATCTTGCAGCCGGAGCCGGGGGCGGACTCGGTTCGGGTGTGGCGGGATGTGTTGTTTGAGGTGGATGTCAAAGCTTGGGCGGATAGTTTGTCGGCCAAGCGGAAGAGCCGGGATTCAGTGCCGGCCGCTTCTTCCCGGAAAAGGCGTTCCGACTCTGCCATGCGTTCTGACACTGCCAAGCAGAACAAGGAGGGCAATTTCTGGCAACGGACCGTGAGCGGCCACGAGGATCGAACCTTTGAGCAGGCTTTCGATTACAGTCTGGTCTTGTTTCCGACCTATACCAATGAAGGGAGTTTCGGTATCGGCGGGATAGGAGCAGCGCTTTTCCGCTTGGATCGGCGCGATTCGCTGATGCCGCCTTCGGATTTGAGCTTGGAAGGGAACGCTTCCTTGCGAGGCTTCTTTTATGCCGGCGCCTATGGGACTTTGTATTTTCCCGGCCGTCGTTCCCGGCTGTACTATGAAGTCTCCTTTTCTCAGCAGAACTTGGATTTCTGGGGCATTTGCTACGATTCCTGCCATGTCCGTCCGCCGGTGAGCCAGACTCGCTGGAATGTGATGGCTTTAGGCTATTACGATTACCGGGTTCTGAAAAACTTCTATATCGGGGCTGCCTTGGATTTTTCCTATAATAATGCCGTCAAGATGGCGGATCCGGCGTATTTGGATGGGCAAAGATCTTCTTATATCCTTACCGGCATCGGCCTTTCTCTGCAATACGACAGCCGGGATTACGCCCAGAATCCTACGCAGGGCCTGAACCTCTTGCTGCGGCAGATGGTTTATCCCTCTTTCATGGGCGATGCCGGACGGACTTTATGGCGAACCACTTTCACGGCTTCCTATTATCAAAGGCTTTGGCGGGGTGCTGTACTGGCCACCGAACTCTATGCGGAGTGCAATGCCAAGGATATGCCTTGGCCGCTGAAGGAAAGCGTGGGCGGGTATTATCGTTTGCGCGGGTATTACCAAGGCCGGTATATGGACAATAACCTGTTCTCTTTTCAGCTGGAACTGCGGCAGAAACTTTTTTGGCGGGTCGGCTTGGTGGCTTTCGGCGGTTTTGGTTCGGTCTTTTCTTCTTTCCAGGACTGGCGGGCTGACCAATTGCTCCCTGCTTACGGTGTCGGTCTCCGTTTCGAGTTCAAGCACAACCTGAACGTGCGGCTGGATTGCGGCTGGGGGAGGGAGGTGTTTGGGGTTGTTTTTGCGATAGGCGAATCCTTTTAAAAAGCGTTTCCGGCAGGCATCTACTTCGTTGCGAGCCTTGTGCAGGTCGGTCACGTACAGAAGTACGCTCCCTCCCTGCCCGGCGGCTCGACGCCTCGTATCTGCCTGCCGGAAACGCTTTTTACCGTTATGGAGTGGATTTTGCTTTTCTCACCCTCGCGGTGCCTTGAATCCACTCGTTCTAAACGCTTTTTGGTAGAGGACCCTCGCCGTCTTTCGGCTCGGTGTCTCGTATAATAGAAAAGCCGGGTCGCCCCGGCTCTTCGTGAAAAGTAATTTATGAAAAAGGTTATGCTCTGAGTTCGGATTTGGCGATGGAGGCCCATCCCATGATACCTAAGATCAAGCAAACGATGCTGAGGATTGCCTTGATGATGGCACCGGCAACAGGAATAAGACCCAAAAGGCCGCCAACCAATCCAAGAATCATGGCTATGAATAGCTTGGAGCTTCCCGAAGCAGCTAAAGCTGGCAAGGTGGTGGAGTTCTTCATTTTGTTGAAACCAATCAGCATGAAGATGAGGCCGACAAAGCCTACGATGCTGCCTACAATTCCAGCCAAGGGGATGAAGCCGACAATCGTGCCGACCAATCCTAAGATGACGCCGATGAACAGATTGCTGGTGGCTGGAGCGTCAGGACCGCCTGCTGTGGCTTTTTTGATTCCGTTAATACCAATCAGATAAATGATGTAGCCGACAACCGTGGCGATTCCGAGGAGGATGGACAAAATCATGGGACCTACTCTGACTTCTCCTTGCAGGAGTCCTGCCACGCCAGCACCGGCGCCGATAATGCCGACAATCACGGCCAAAATAGAACCTAAGTTCTCAATCAAAAAGCCGTAATAAGCTTTTTTTACGCCCGATTTCCAAATAGTTGCTTTTTCCATAACGCAATTTTTTTAGTTGTGTTTATTGGGTTTATTGTGTGTGAATACTTGCTAAGGCGATAATGGTATGTTTTGGTGTAATGTCCTATTCACAAATATATGGTGTCAGAGTCGATTTTAAGGAGGTGAAGAATGAAAATCGCATAGTGAAAAGGAAAAAGCACGAAGCGAAAAAGAAAAATATTCGCTCAAAAAAGAAAAAATGCCATACTTGTATGGATATGGCAGGTACGATTTTTCCGGATAGGCATGACTTGCCGAAACAGCTGCCATACAGTGAATGCGAAGGGATATATTTTTGAATATGATACGTTCTTTCTCTCTCTCTCTCTCTCTCTCTCAAGGCTAAAGGGCTGTATCGATGGACTATAAATACTAAAAAGTCGTGCGGGTGGCATCCTGGAACTATTGGGGGCTTTTGCAGACTTCTGGCAAGAATCGTATTTTTGCAAAGTTACCCGTCAATATTTTTCTTGTTTTTGTAAGGACGGTATGGAAAAAATCTATCTGTTGGTAGCAGGCGGGACCGCAGCCCTGTTCCTGTTTTGGGGAATCAATTTGTTGATTCACCGCAAGGGGGATGCCATGTCTTCTGCTTGCGATGCCTTGGGGGTTGTGACCTTGTTCTGGGCGGCCTTGTTTTTCAAGGATTGCGTGAAGCTGGTCTTGGGCGATCCCGTCCAATGGGGGGAAGTCTCTTCGGCTTTGGATTTCATGGCTGTCCCGATTACCTCGATCTATCTTTTCGGATTGTGCCGTCCGCAATGGGTCATACGACGCTGCCTGACGGCCTTGTTCCCTTATCTGATTTCTTGCGCCTGTCTGTTTGTCTGGATGCTGGTTTCGGAGCAGCATTCGCGTCTTTGCTTTGTCTTGCTTCTGGCTTTATCGACGGTGTATTCTTTGGTTATGCTGGTTTTTATCATTCATTCGATTCATACTTATCACCGCTACCTGCGGGAGAATTTTTCGTATGATGACAGGATGAGCATGCAATGGGTGGTTTATGTCAGTGTGTTGTTTTTCTTGAACTGCCTATTGTATTTCCTTTCTTATGTGGCCGACTGGTGGGATATCGTGTATTATGTTGCCATTGTTTTGATATGGTGGATTCTGTATCGGCATACGGTTCGCCAGCGTTATGTGCCGATGGGGGGTGATGCCGAAAGCCCGCAAGAAACTGATGCTGGCAGGCTTGGCGAGGATGCGCTGGCGGAGGATACGGGAAATCCGGCGGGAAAGAAGCTTCCGGATTATGCCAATGTCCGGGTGGATGTCCTGGAGGAAATCGGCAGCAAGATAGAGAACACGATGCAGACGGAGAATCTGTATTTGAATCCGGAATTGAACTTGTCCATGTTGGCATCCCGTGCGGGGACGAACAAGACCTATGTGTATCAGTACCTGAAATATTGCAAGAAGGTGTCTTTTTTGGACTATGTCAACAATATGCGGATTGAGAAGAAAGCGATTCCGATGCTGGAAGAAGAAAAGGCCTATACGATTAACGAGATAGCCTACGCGTCAGGGTTCCAAAGCCCGGCCACTTTCCGTCGGGCCTTTGCCAAGAAGTGTGGTTGCGCCCCCAGCCAATACAAGGGAAAGATGGCGGGTTCGGAAAGAAAAGCGTAATTTTGCGCTCTGGAAAGGAAGCGTTTGGCGGATTGGCAAGGATGGTTTGCCATGGCATCCGACGAAAAAGACGCTTCGATAGAGAAAACATACGCTATGCAAGTTATTACCAACATCAAAGGCTTGGTGCAGATTCTGCCGGCCTCCGTCTCCTGTGTCAAAGGCAAGGAAATGCAGAAACTGGAAGTCTTGTCGGACGCATTCCTGTTGTTCGACGAAAACGGGATTGTGGACTTCGGCACGATGGAACAGTGGAAATCCAAAGCGGCGGAGTATGCCGGAGTGGAAGAAACCGATGCCAAAGGAGGCTTCGTGTTCCCGGCTTTTTGCGATTCCCATACCCATATCGTTTATGCAGGCAGCCGGGAAATCGAATACAACGACAAGATACGCGGCTTGAGCTATGAGGAAATCGCCAAGCGGGGCGGGGGTATCCTCAATTCGGCCGATCGTTTGCGGCAGACTTCCGAGGACGAGTTGTTTGAATCCGCCTGGGAACGCTTGCAGACGATGTGCGCTTACGGGACCGGGGCGGCCGAGGTCAAGAGCGGTTACGGCTTGGATTTGGCCAATGAATTGAAGATGCTTCGGGTGATAGCCCGTCTCAAGGAAAAGTCCCCGATGACGATTCGGGCGAACTTTTTGGCGGCTCATGCCGTGCCGAGGGAATATATCGGGCGGCAGACCGAATATGTGGATTTGATAGTGCGCGAGATGATTCCGGCGGTGGCGGCCGAGAAACTGGCGGATTTCGTGGATGTGTTCTGCGATCAGGGTTTCTTTACCGTGGAGGATACCGAACGGATTCTGGAGGCCGGGGCGAAATACGGATTGCGGCCCAAGATCCATGCCAATGAACTGGCTGCATCGGGCGGTATCCAGGTAGGGGTCAAGTACAAGGCTTTGTCGGTGGATCATCTGGAGCATGTAGGCAAAGCGGAGATAGAAGCTCTGCTGGGCAGCACCACGATGCCGACGGTTCTGCCGGGCGCGGCGTTCTTCTTGGGAATGCCTCTCAGTCCGGTTCGGGAAATGATGGAAGCCGGCCTTCCGGTGGCCTTGGCTTCGGATTTCAACCCGGGATCCTCTCCTTCGGGCAATATGCAGTTTGTGATGTCCTTGGGCTGTATCCGTTACCGGATGTATCCGGAAGAAGTGGTTCATGCTACCACCATCAATACGGCCTGCGCAATGGGCGTGGAAAAGGAATTAGGCAGCATCACCAAGGGCAAGAAGGCCAATTTCTTTATTACCAAGCCGATTCCTACCTACGAATATATGCCGTATTCTTACGGAGACAACAAGGTAGCGTCCGTTTACCTGAACGGGAAGAAAGTGATGTAGGAAGGGTAGGGGATGAACGGGATTGTCAATTTCATCAAGAACTGGGCTTTGATTATCGCCCTGCTGATAGGCAGCGTGGGCAACAAGTTTTTTGTGCAGTATGCCGACAAGACGGTTTACCTGATTTTTGTCATGCTGCTGTTCACTTTCTGTAGGATAGATCCTTCCCACTTGAAGTTCAGGAAAGTGCATGCGTTGTTCCTGTTGATTCAGGTTGGCGGGGCTATGGCGATGTATTACGCGCTTTCCGCTTTGGGATGGAGTGATATGGCAGAAAGCTGCATGCTGTGTTTCCTGTGCCCGACGGCGGCGGCTTCGGCGGTGGTGACGATGAAATTGGGCGGAGACGGGGCATCGAATACTACGTATGTGCTGCTGTCCAGCCTTATGGTGGCATTGGTGGTGCCTCTTTGGTTCCCGCTGATTCATGTGCCGACCCAAGAGATTCCGTTCTGGCAGGCGTTCTGGAGCATATTGAAGCGGGTGCTGCCGCTTCTGGCCGGGCCGTTCCTGTTGGCGATGCTGCTCAAATATACGTTGAGGAAAGTACACGATGCGTTTGCCCGCTGGCATGAGGTCTCGTTTTACCTTTGGGCATCCTGCCTGATTTTTGCCGCGGCCCAGATGGTGGACGCGATGAACCATAGTTCGGCGGGATTGGGCATGATGGCGGTCTTGGCTTTAGGCTCTCTGGCGATTTGTTCCTTGCAGTTTTTCCTTGGGAAACGCTTGGGCGGGCATTACGGGGATAGGATTAGCGGCGGCCAGAGCTTGGGGCAGAAAAATATTATCCTGGGAATCTGGATTGCAGGAATGTTCCTGATGCCTTCTACCGGAGAAACGCCTCTGGCGATTGTCGGCTTGGGTACCTATATTATATGGCAGAACATTATCAATAGCTGGCAGCTGTACCGGAAGCGGATGCGGGATTTGGGCGAGAAGGCGCACCATGCGGAGCTGGTTCCTTGAATGGGCCTGGGTTTCTTGTTGTTTGATTTGTAGACAGTTGCAGATTAAAGGTGGGTTTTATAAATTGGGTCGGGACGATTTTTTTTCGCCGGACGAGCGGAAAAGCGACCGAAAGGCTCTCTTGCCTAACCCAATGCAACCACTAGCCGAATTTATAGAGCATGCCTAAAGAAATCCATTCTGTTTCAGAAGTTCTTTAATCTCTGCGGCAGAGATGCTGTCTCTTTCGGATTTATCGTAGATGTAAAGGAGGTTGATTTCGGTCTCTTCTATCTTGGTGATAATCGTGTAAGTGATGACTCTGGCTCCGCCGCTTTTGCCTTTGCCTTTGGATTGGATGGCCATGCGGATTTTTCTCAGGCCGTTTCCCAAGTCTGTGCCGAGATCGGGCTTGGCAAGAAGTTCTCTTTGCAGACGGCTGAGATCTTGCTTGAGAGAGGGATATTTCTTGTTGAGCCGTTTGACTTCTTTTTCAAAAGGCTTGTCGAGGATAATCTTATAGTTCATCAATCAGTTCCTCCAAAGTCATTGCTTTTTTCCCATTCCGTTTTCGTTCGGCCAATTCCTTCAGTCCGGCATCGATGCCGGCTAAGATTTCCTCTTTGCTGATAAATTCCTCTTCTTGTTCTTTTTTTTGTGCCTGGATGTCCTCGGCCAGTTTGGACGACAGCCATTCCTTGTTGCGCAAGGACAT
>JADIMZ010000063.1 GCA_017694335.1 Candidatus Pullibacteroides excrementavium | reverse complement strand
ATTCCATTCCCAAAAAGAAACAAAAGAACAACCCGGCTCAAAAGAAATAACCTTTCCCCAAAAGCCTTTTTCCGGAAGAACCGAAACGCCCCCGATACAACCCGAGGGACAGAAGCATACGACAAGAGGCCTGGAACACGCCAAGCCTCCTGTTTTTCAGCCAATCATCACCTCAAACGAGAGCTATTCCAACTCATCCAATATCTTCTTCACTTCCACCGGCATCAAGCGTCCGTACACCTTGTCCCCGATCATCACCACTGGAGCCAGGCCGCAGGCCCCCACACAACGCAGGCAGTCCAACGAGAACTTGCCATCGGGCGTAGTCTCGCCTACTTCTATGCCTAAAACCCGCTTGAATTCCTCCAACAATTTTTCCGCTCCCCGCACATAGCAGGCTGTGCCCATGCAGACCGAAATCGGGTATTTACCGCGAGGTGTCATCGTAAAGAAAGTATAGAAAGTAACCACCCCATATACTTTCGAAACGGGAATATTCAATTTCCGGGCAATCACCCTTTGCATATCTTCCGGCAGATAGCCATGCAGATGCTGGCATTCATGCAGGATATTGATCAATTCTCCCGGATCGTTCCTATGCTTGTCGCAGATAGCTTCCACCTGTTCCACCACCGCACAAGCCAATTTTATCTCTGACATAATATTTTCTTTTCTGATTCAACCATGCTTCCTAATGGACCAAGGCACGCTCTGAAATCAGGTTGGGCGGAAAATCCCCTCTACCTGATTGCATCACTCGCCCTCAATCCATTGATGTTTTTCAAAGGTGTGTCCAGAACGGGTAAGATGCGAGGCATCGAACCGCAGCGCGGCGCGGGAGCGTACTAAAGTACGTGACCAAGCCGCGCAAGGTTCGTAACGAAGCAGATGACCCGTTATCACACACCTTTAATTGGATTTGTTAAAATAATGCGTATGCAGCAAATGATGCGCCCTCTCGCTCAACGGCTTGCCCAAACATTCCTCGTACAATTGCTGGATATACGGATTCTCATGCGATTTCCGGATCGGCTTCCCTTCATCCTCCCGGTAAATCGCTTCCGCCCGAGCCTTGAGCACTTCCGCCCGGCCATGATGCAGAGGCTGGCCGCCCCCGCCGATGCAGCCCCCCGGGCAAGCCATGATTTCAATCACATGGTACTCGCACTCGTGCCGGCGGATTTCCTCCAGGAGTTTCCGGGCATTTCCCAATCCATGGGCGATGCCCACTTTCAGTTCGAAACCATTCAAATCGACCGTCGCCTTGCGGAAGCCATCCATGCCCCGGACCGTCTCGAAATCCACCTTCTCCAAGGTCTTCCCGGTATAAATCTCGTAAACCGAACGCAAAGCCGCTTCCATCACGCCGCCCGAAGCCCCGAAAATGACCCCGGCACCGGTCGAAGCGCCCAAAGGCATATCGAACTCGCTGTCCGGCAGGCCCTCGAAATCGATATTGGCCCGCTTGATCAAAGTCGCCAGCTCCCGGGTCGAGATCGAGTAATCCACATCCGGATTGCCGTCCACCTTGAATTCCTCCCGGTCGCATTCATACTTCTTGGCCAAACAGGGCATAATGGAAACCACTACCAGTTTCTCGCGGGGGATGCCCATCTTTTCCGCCCAATAGGACTTGGCGATAGAACCGAACATCTGCTGAGGCGAACGTGCCGTGGAAGGAATATTCAGCATGTCCGGGAAATAATGTTCAAAGAAATTGACCCAAGCCGGGCAGCAGGAAGTCAGAATCGGCAAAGCCACCGTCTTGTCCCCCTCCAAGAAACGGCTCAGGCGGTCCAGCACCTCGGCCCCTTCTTCCATAATCGTCAAGTCGGCCGCGAAATCGGTATCGAATACATAATTGAATCCCAATTCGCGCAGGGCTGTCACCATCTTCCCGGTCACGATAGTCCCCGGTTCCATGCCAAAGGCTTCACCGAGAGCCACCCGCACCGCCGGAGCCGTCTGCACCAAGACCACCTTGTCCGGGTCTTCCAAATCTTCCAGCAAACGGTTGGTATGGTCGCGCTCGGTCAAGGCTCCTACCGGGCAGACAGCCACGCACTGCCCGCAATACGTGCATTCGCTTTCGCTCAGCTTTTTGTCGAAAGCCGGCGCAATGGTCGTGTTGAAGCCCCGGCGCACCGCACCCAAGGCGCCCACCGTCTGCACCTCGTTGCAGACGCTCTCGCAACGCCGGCAGAAAATGCACTTGTCCATATTGCGGACAATCGAAGCCGTCACTTCCTTCTTGCGCAACGAAAGCTCGCCCCCCGCGTAAGGCATCTCCCTCACATTGAAGCGCAAAGCCAAAGCCTGGAGCTCGCAATTGCCCGACTTGGGACAGGTAAGACAGTCGTTGGGGTGATCGGAAAGAATCAGCTCGGCAATCACTTTGCGGGCGTTCATCACCCTAAGCGTGCTGGTCTTGACCACCATGCCTTCGGTACAACGGGTCGCGCAGGCCGGAGCCAGATTCTTGCGTCCTTCCACTTCCACCACGCAGATGCGGCAGGAAGCCGGGCTGCTCTTGATGCAAGTCCCTTCCAAATTGATATGGCAGAGTGTCGGGATATTGATGCCCACCTTCCGGGCAGCCTCCAGAATCATCGTGCCTTCCGGAACGCTCACCGTATGACGGTCTATTTGTAATGTTATCTCTTTCTTTTCCATTAGTTCTCTTTATTAAAACTGACAAATCCCCTTATCCGGACCTCAGGCCGCCCATTCCCCTCCGTGTCCTCCACGAGAAGCGCCCTCAGCCCGAAATCCTTTAGCATACCGAAATGGCATGGAACTTGCAACGAGCCATGCACATCCCGCACTTGATACATTTCTCAGGCAAAATGATATGCGGCTTCCTCGGGAAACCGGTAATGGCATCGGCCGGACAATGGCGGGCGCAAAGCGTGCATCCGATACAGATTTCCGGATTAATCGTGTAAGTCAGCAAAGCCTTGCACTGCTTGGCCCGGCAGGTATGATCCCTGACATGTTCCAGGTATTCGTCATAGAAATTATCCAAAGTGGACAAGACCGGATTGGGCGAAGTCTGCCCCAGACCGCAAAGAGCCGTATCCTTGATTTGCCGTCCCAATACCGCCAATTGCTGCAAGTCTTTTTCCGTCCCCTTGCCTTCGGTTATCTTATTGAGCGTTTCCAGAAGGCGCTTATTGCCGATACGGCAGGGCGTGCATTTGCCGCAAGACTCCTCTACCGTGAAATCCAGATAGAAACGAGCCACCGAGACCATGCAGTCGTCCTCGTCCATCACGATCATGCCGCCCGAACCCATCATCGAACCGGCCGCCAGCAGGTTGTCAAAGTCAATCGGCGTATCCAAGTGCTTTTCGGTCAAGCAACCGCCCGAAGGGCCTCCGGTCTGCACCGCCTTGAACTTCTTGCCGTTCTTGATGCCGCCCCCGATTTCATAAATCACTTCGCGCAAGGTCGTTCCCATCGGCACCTCGATCAAACCCACATTGTTGATTTTCCCGGCTAAGGCAAACACTTTTGTCCCTTTCGATTTCTCCGTCCCGATCGATGCGAACCATTCCGGCCCTTTGGTCAGGATGATAGGGATATTGGCCAATGTCTCCACATTGTTCACATTGGTCGGCTTTCCTAAGTAACCGCTTTCGGCCGGGAACGGAGGCTTCAGCGTCGGCTCGCCCCGCTTGCCTTCCATCGAATGGATCAAAGCCGTCTCTTCCCCGCAGACAAAAGCCCCGGCCCCGTAACGGATCTCTATATCGAAACTGAAATCCGAACCCAGGATGCAGGGCCCAAGCATCCCCATCTCCGTAGCCTGTTGAATCGCCACACGCAAACGCTGGATCGCCAATGGATATTCGGCACGAATATAAACCAGCCCCTTGTTGGCTCCGACGGCATAACCGCAAATCGCCATCGCTTCGATGACCGAATTCGGGTCGCCTTCCATGATGGAACGGTCCATGAACGCCCCGGGGTCTCCTTCATCGGCATTGCAGACCACATACTTCTGATCGGCCTCCTGCTTGGCGGTAAATTCCCATTTGAGACCGGTCGGGAAACCGCCGCCGCCACGACCGCGCAAGCCCGACTTCTTGATCTTGTCGATTACTTCCTTGCGGCTGTATTTCAACAGGCAGTCGGCCAAAGCCTGGTAACCATCCCTGGCTATGTATTCATGAATGTTTTCCGGATCGATGAAACCGCAATTGCGCAACGCGATACGCATTTGCTTGCGATAGAAATCCATATGCTTGGAATCGCTCACATGGTGTCCCGATACCGGATCCTGATACAACAGGCGTTCCAGTTTCCTGCCTCCAATCAGATGCTCCTGCACGATTTCATGCACATCTTCCGGCGACACCTGTATATAAAAGGTATTGTCGGGAATGATCTTGACTATCGGACCTTTTTCGCAGAAGCCGAAACATCCGGTGGTCACGATGTCGATTTTGTCTTCAATTTGCTGTTTGGAAATTTCTTCTTTGAAATTCTCGGCGATTTTAGCGCTGGACGATGCCTTGCATCCGGTCCCTCCGCAAATCAGAACCTGCAGATGGGGACAGCCGTTTGCCAAACCGCAGGTCTGCACTTCGGTGTGGCGGTTGCTTTCCTCTCTCAAGGCCAGCACTTCCTTGGCTGTTTTCCGGATCCGCTCCAGATCCTGGACAGTCAAAATTTTCATAAACTTGATTTTATATATTCTTACTTATTAACTTTCCTTACATATAAAAAACACTATCTTCTTTCTTCCAACTTCCGCAACTGTTCCCGGCCTCTGTCTCATAGCGGAGTCCTTAAAAATCCAGGACACGCAAAAGTCGGAAACGAATAAATTCATCTGCTATCGAAACAAAACAGCATGAATGAAGAAGTCAAATGTAAGTAAAAATTAACAATTCTTAGGTATTGCAAAAATCAGGATTTTTTCATATAGAGCCTCGGGGGGTAAGCTCCTGCGGAAGCCTGCCTGACAAAAACAAAACCCCCAAGGTCACAGCCAAGGGACGTTCTCGCCCGAAAACAAACAGGAAGAATAAAAAGGCAGAATTAAAATAGAACAAAAACAACGACTAGAAGAAAAGCAACAATATCCGTATTGCCTTCCGAGAAGCGCCAATTGGGACAATCAAAATAAAAAAAGCAACCCCGTTGCCCATAAATCAGAATACCATTGAAGCGAACAAGCCCCAATACAACAAAAGCGACCCCGTAGAAAACTCTAACAGGGGTCGCTTCGCACAAAGGAGTTTCAAAATCTCCCTTGAAAAAATCTCAGATTTTCCTCTTATTTTTCCTGCGTCGACAGGTTTGCCTGCGCCGCAGCCACACGGGCGATAGGCACCCGGTAGGGCGAGCAGCTCACATAGCTCATGCCCAAGGAATCGCAGAAAGCCACCGAACTCGGTTCGCCACCGTGTTCCCCGCAGATACCCAATTTGATGTCCGGACGGGTCTTGCGGCCTTTTTCCACACCGCATTTCACCAACTGGCCTACCCCGTCGCGATCCAGAATTTGGAACGGGTCGTTCTTAAGCAGGTTCTTTTCCAGGTAAACCGGCAGGAACTTGCCGATATCATCGCGCGAGAATCCGAAGGTCATCTGCGTCAAGTCGTTGGTCCCGAAGGAGAAGAACTCGGCCACTTCGGCGATTTCGTCCGCAGTTAGAGCCGCACGGGGCACTTCAATCATCGTACCCACCAAATACTCGATCCGAGTGCCTCTTTCGGCAAACACGGTCTCGGCGGTAGAACGGATGATATCCACCTGCATTTCGAGCTCCTTCTTGCTTCCAGCCAAAGGAACCATGATTTCCGGACGGGCGTTGATGCCTCTTTCCTTCAGGTTCAGAGCCGCTTCCAAGATAGCCCGGGCCTGCATTTCGGAAATTTCCGGATAGGTATTGCCCAGACGGCAACCGCGATGTCCCAGCATCGGGTTCACTTCTTCCAGTTCCTTCACCTTGGCAGCCACTTCTTCTACCGAAATGCCCATCACCTCGGCCATTTCCTTCTGTCCTTTTTCGTCTTTCGGAACGAATTCATGCAAAGGAGGATCCAAGAGGCGAACCGTCACAGGAAGATCCTGCATGGCTTCAAAAATACCTTCAAAGTCGGCACGTTGCAAAGGCAGCAACTTCGCCAAAGCCTTGCGGCGGCCATCGGTATCCTTGGCCAGAATCATTTCCCGCATCGGGACAATCTTGTCTCCTTCAAAGAACATGTGTTCGGTACGGCAGAGACCGATACCGCGAGCCCCGAAAGCACGGGCCACCTTGGCATCGTGCGGGGTGTCGGCATTGGTACGGACCACCATGCGGGTATATTTGTCTGCCAAATCCATCAAGGCTTGGAAATCACCGCTGATTTCGGCATCGTTGGTCTTGATTTCCCCATCGTAAACCTGGCCGGTGGAACCGTTCAACGAAATGAAATCCCCTTCGTGATAGGTTTTTCCGCCCATCGTCAAAGTCCGCTTCTTGTAATCGATTTCAATTTCGCCGGCACCGGAAACGCAGCATTTGCCCATGCCGCGAGCCACGACAGCCGCATGCGAAGTCATACCGCCACGAGCCGTCAGAATCCCTTGGGCGCTGTTCATCCCCTTCAAATCTTCAGGTGAGGTTTCGATACGAACCAGAATCACCTTTTCGCTGGCATCCTTGGCCACGATAGCTTCCGCATCTTCGGCAAAGAACACGATCTTGCCCGAAGCGGCGCCCGGGGAAGCCGGAAGCCCTTTGGCCATCACCTTGGCCGACTTCAGCGCGTTCTTGTCGAATACCGGATGCAGGAGTTCGTCCAATTTGGCCGGTTCGATACGCATCAAGGCTTCCTTCTCGTCAATCAGGCCTTCCTTGCAGAGTTCCATCGCAATGCGGACCATGGCAGCCCCGGTACGTTTCCCGTTACGGGTCTGGAGCATCCACAAACGGCCTTCCTGAATCGTGAACTCCATATCCTGCATATCCTTGTAGTGGAGTTCCAGCTTATGTTGCAAATCCCACAGTTCCTTATACAACGCGGGCATCGATTCTTCCAAAGAAGGATACTTGGCCGCTCTTTCCTCTTCCGAGATGCCTTGCAGCTGAGCCCAGCGGCGGGAACCTTCCAATGTGATTTCCTGAGGGGTCCGGATACCGGCCACCACGTCTTCACCTTGGGCATTGATCAAATATTCCCCATTGAACAGGTTTTCGCCGGTGGAAGCGCTGCGGCTGAAGCAAACCCCGGTAGCCGAGGTATTGCCCATGTTCCCGAACACCATCGCCTGCACGTTGACAGCGGTTCCCCATTCGGCAGGAATGTTGTTCAACCGGCGGTACAAAATAGCGCGTTCGTTCATCCAGCTGTCGAACACCGCGATAATCGCGCCCCAGAGCTGTTCCCACGGATCCACCGGAAATTCGCGACCAGTCTTTTCCTTGACAGCCACTTTGAACTTGCGGACCAGTTCCTTCAAGTCGTCCACCGTCAACTCGGTATCCAGCTTGACGCCTTTGGCATGTTTTACTTCTTCAATGATTTCCTCAAACGGATCGATATCTTCTTTCTTG
Source organism: Candidatus Pullibacteroides excrementavium (assembly GCA_017694335.1). Classification (GTDB taxonomy): domain Bacteria; phylum Bacteroidota; class Bacteroidia; order Bacteroidales; family P3; genus Pullibacteroides; species Pullibacteroides excrementavium. The sequence continues at coordinate 1,808 of JADIMZ010000063.1, read as the reverse complement.
GTCGGCTTCATTCCCAGCACCACATCGCCGTACATCTGCACGAAACGACGATAGGAATCCCAAGCGAAACGCTCATTGCCGGTCTTCTTGACCAAGGCTTCCACAACCACATCGTTGATACCCAAGTTCAGAATGGTATCCATCATCCCCGGCATCGAAGCCCGGGCTCCGGAACGAACGGAAAACAAAAGAGGATTGGTCGCATCCCCGAATTTGGCGCCCATGATTTCCTCAACGGCAGCCATGCCTTTTTCCACTTCGGGCTTGATGGTGTTGATGACAGTTTCCGCACCGTATTTGTTATACTCCGTACAGACTTCTGTCGTAATGGTGAAACCTGGAGGCACTGGCAAACCTATCAGACTCATTTCCGCTAGGTTAGCTCCTTTTCCACCTAAAAGGTTGCGCATGTCGGCCCTTCCCTCGGCCGTCTTGTTCCCGAACAGGTAAACTGTCTTTTGTAATCCTTCTTTTCCCATTGTATATTATATGATTATCGAATTGCTCAAAAAGCAAATGCCCTTGAAAAGGTTGCAAAGGTACGAAAATTATGCAATTGCCGAGCGTTTTTCAACCAATCAGATACGAAAAAAATGCCACAAAAAAACCGGCACCTGTCCTCTTCGACAAGATACCGGTTTCCATCCCAATTCATGAGGAAAACGAACATCCCCTATGAAATCGGATGCTTCGGTTTTCCTTTGTATTGCCCGTGGTACTTCCGGAACCTAAGCTGGATGACCCCGAAGAACGCCTCCTTGAATATCTTCTTGCTCATCTTGGAAGTCCCTTCCTTGCGGTCGGTAAACACAATCGAGACTTCCTTGATTTGATACCCCAAACGATAGGCCGTATATTTCATCTCTATCTGGAAAGCGTATCCCACAAAATGCACATCGTTCAAATCCATGTTCCGCAACAACGACGCTTTGTAGCAGACAAAACCGGCCGTCGCATCCCCTATCTTCATTCCGGTCACGAACCGCACGTAAGCAGATGCGTAATAAGACATCAGTACCCGCCCGATCGGCCAATTCACTACATTGACCACACCGTTCACATAGCGTGACCCTACCGACAAGTCAGCCCCGTCCTTGGCACAAGCGTCATAGAGACGTTCAAGATCGTCCGGATTATGCGAGAAATCGGCATCCATCTCGATCACATACTGGTAATCGCGCGCCAAGGCCCATTTGAATCCATGGATATAGGCCGTCCCCAAACCCAACTTCCCCGTCCTCTTCTCGATGAACAAGCGTCCGGGGAATTCCGGAATAAGGCTTTCCACGATAGCCGCCGTCCCGTCCGGGGAATTGTCCTCCACCACCAAGATATCGAAAGCCTTCGGCAAGGAGAACACTTTGCGGATAATCTTCTCGATATTCTCCTTTTCATTATAGGTTGGAATGATGACCAAAGTGTCGTTACTCATCTCTTATCCCCTTTCTATCTAAATATGCAGAAGAACGCCTCAGTCCGTCCTTCTGTTTGAACATTGCTTCTCAATCTCTTATAAAAACAAGCCCCCCCCTCTATTCAACTTAACATTATAATGGACAAATGTACCAAAAGTCGAGCGCAATGCCAAAAGAGTTTGCTCGATTGGTTCTTAAACCCAAATCGGTCATTAGACTTTGGGTAGATTGTCCGCTTATGTCATGCAGCATGCTTCTCGCCTAGCCGAAGGCGTAGCGGGCTACGTCGAGGCGTAGCGAGAAACAGGATGCGGACAGAAGCGGGCAAGATGCCCGAAAGCCTCATTTCCCCAATCAGAAACGGACACGGCGTGTCTAATGACCGATTTGGGT
>JADIMZ010000062.1 GCA_017694335.1 Candidatus Pullibacteroides excrementavium | reverse complement strand
GATACGCCTCCCCTCATGTTTGGAAACCAATAAGGTGGAAATTATTTCATTTCAACTTCAGCACCGGCTTCTTCGAGGCTCTTCTTCAAAGCTTCGGCTTCGGCCTTGCTGATGCCTTCCTTAACGGGCTTCGGAGCTGCGTCAACGAGTTCCTTGGCTTCCTTCAGACCGAGGCTGGCCAATTCCTTAACCAACTTCACAACAGCCAGCTTGTTGGCACCGGCGGACTTCAGGATAACGTCGAAGTGGGTCTTTTCTTCAGCAGCAGCACCAGCAGCGGCACCACCGGCAGCAGGAGCTGCAACGGCTACAGCGGCGGCAGCGGGTTCGATGCCGTATTCGTTCTTCAATACATCGGCCAATTCTTTTACTTCTTTTACAGTCAGGCCAACCAGTTGTTCAGCAAGAGCTTTAATATCTGCCATTGTTTTAACTTTTTAAAAGTTTACTACTTGTTTTGTTTGTTTTTGGAAACCCCGTAAAGGTTTCCCTCTGTATGGAAGGGCTTCCACCTCCCTGCGTTTCACCTTGCGGTAGATTAAGCTTGTTCCGGTCTTTCGGAGAGGGTCTTTACCAAGCCGGCCACCGTGTTGGGTGCCGATTCCAAAGCGCCCAGAACATTCTGGAGCGGAGATTGGAGCAAAGTAACGATTTCGCCGATAAGTTCGGACTTGGATTTGATTTGAACCAAAGTGTCGAGGCTTTCATCGCCCAGGTAGAAAGACTCTTCAACGTATGCGCCTTTCAGTTTGGGCATTTCGCTCCTCTTGCGGAACTCTTTGATTACCGTGGCAGGCGTTTTGTTCACTTCCGAAAGCATGATAGCGGTCGTCCCTTTCAAGGTCGGCATCAGTTCGGAGTAATCGACACCCGTCTTTTCCAAGGCTTTCTCAAGCAAGGTATTCTTCACCATGATCAACTTCACTCCGTTCTTGAAGCAAGCCCGGCGCAAGTTGCTCGTAGCAGCGGCATTCATCCCGGTGATGTCCGTCACATACATATGAGGCTTGGCCTTGATTTGCTCGCAGAGCGAGTCGATGATCACAGCTTTTTCTTCTTTCTTCATACCTCGTTAAAATTACCTGATTGTTAATAATACCGGATTAGATGGACTTAGGGTCGATCTTGATACCCGGTCCCATGGTGCTGGTCATGTAGATACTGTTGATGTAAGTACCTTTGGCAGCCGACGGTTTCAGTTTGACAATCGTCTGGAGCAGTTCGCGCGCGTTGTCGGCAATCTTGTCGGCATCGAACGAAACTTTCGCCACGCTGGCGTGGACGATACCCAGCTTGTCAACCTTGAAGTCGATCTTACCGGCCTTCACTTCCTTGACCGCCTTGCCAATTTCCATGGTAACGGTTCCGGTCTTGGGGTTAGGCATCAAGCCACGAGGACCCAACACCTTACCCAGTGCCCCAACTTTGGGCATCACACTCGGCATGGTAATAACAACGTCAATGTCCGTCCAACCGCCTTTGATTTTTTCTACGTATTCATCCAAACCGTAGTAATCGGCTCCGGCTGCTTTGGCTTCTTCTTCCTTGTCGGGGGTGCAGAGTACCAGCACGCGAACCTGCTTGCCGGTGCCGTGAGGCAATGTCACCACGCCGCGAACCATCTGGTTGGCCTTACGCGGATCCACGCCCAAGCGCACGTCCAAATCAACGGAAGCATCGAACTTGGTATAGCTCGTTTCCTTCACCAAAGCGGCAGCTTCGGCAAGGGTATAGAACTTTTCCTTATCGACCTTGGCCAAGGCTTCTTTTCTTTTCTTAGAGATTTTTGCCATTGTTGTTGTCTATAAAAATTCAATTTTTCGACTGTGGACCCTCCCGGGCCTGTACAATCTTCTAAACGAATTTCCAGCCTCGGAACACGTAACACATTCCAAAGCCGGAAATACCTTAACTCAATTCAGCAGGAAGGTCGCCTTTCACTTCGATACCCATGCTTCGAGCGGTTCCAGCCACCATCTTCATGGCGGAAGCAATCGTGAAGCAGTTCAAGTCGGGCATCTTGTTCTCGGCAATCGTCCGTACCTGATCCCAGGTTACGCTGGCCACTTTGTGGCGGTTCGGTTCGGCCGAACCTTTCTTCGCCTTCGAAGCATCCTTGAGCTGGACAGCCACAGGAGGAGTCTTTACTACGAATTCAAACGATTTATCGGCATACACGGTGATGATGACCGGAAGCACTTGGCCCGGCTTATCCTGCGTACGCGCGTTAAACTGCTTGCAGAATTCCATGATGTTGACCCCTTTGGCACCCAACGCGGGACCTACAGGAGGCGAAGGATTGGCAGCACCGCCTTTGATCTGCAACTTGATTAAGGCACTAACTTGTTTTGCCATTTTTTTAGTTGATTAAATGTAAAAACACAAACAATGAAACTGTACTACTCTTTCTCTACTTGGGAGAAGTTCAGTTCGAGAGGAGTCTTCCTCCCAAAGATCTTCACCATCACTTTCAGTTTCTTCTTTTCCTCGTTCACTTCCTCAATAATCGCCGAGAAGTTGTTGAACGGCCCATCGGTCACCTTCACCGGCTCTCCCACCATAAAGGGTTCCACCGGTTTTTCAGGCGAATCGGCCAGTTCGTCCACCTTGTGGAGGATTCGCTGCACCTCGGCCGGGCGCAGAGGCACCGGATCGCCCTGGTTCCCCAAAAAGCCCAACACCCCGGGAACGTTCTTGATGACGTGCTGGATTTCTCCAACCAAAAGAGCCTCTATCAACACGTAACCGGGCAGATAGGAGCGTTCGATGCTCACTTTCTTCCCGTTGCGGATAGTGTAAACCTTTTCTGTAGGAATAAGTACTTGAGGGATATAATCCCGGATGTTCAACCTGGAAATTTCACTCTCCAAGTATTCCTTCACTTTCTTTTCCTCGCCGCTTACAGCGCGGATAACGTACCAATTCTTTACTTGTTCGGCCATGCTCTTTGTTGAATTCTCACTGCCCCGCCGGAAAACCGGCTCACCCGGAGCAGCGAAACTGAAAATGACGGGCGGGATAAACCCGGAGTAATATAGATTCGGCGCGCTTTCCTTCCGGCAGACATTGGAAGCTATGCCCGGAAACCCGGACTTCCAGCGAGCCTATTCATTCTATCTCAAAAGGTCGTAGATATAACCCAAAATACCCTTCCACGCCATATCGGGATGAACCCCCAGAATCATGTCCATGACAAACACAACAACGGCAATCAAAAGAGCCGCCACAAAAACTACCACAGCACTGTTCTGGAGATCGGAATATGTAGGCCAGGTCACCTTGTGAAGCAATTCATCCTTGCTGGCTTTGATATTATCGACAAATTTTGACATCGGTTCCGGCGTGTTAAGGATTTGACATAACAATATCCCGCAAGCGACACGCTCTGTTTCAAAAAGCTGACCGACTTGCAGGTTCTTGGCAGGGGCAGAGAGAATCGAACTCCCATCAACGGTTTTGGAGACCGCTATTCTGCCATTAAACTATGCCCCTAAACTATTTGCGGGTTCACCCCTGTAAAAGGTTCGTTCTTGACCGACCCCCTCAGGAACAAACCCGCTCATAGCGAGGATTAAATCCCCATATTTATCAGTCCGAGACTGAGATTAGTCGAGAATTTCGGTTACCTGACCGGCACCAACCGTTCTACCACCTTCACGGATAGCGAAGCGGAGGTTCTGGTTCATAGCGATAGGAGCCAGCAACTTAACTTCAATCGTCAAGTTATCGCCAGGCATAACCATTTCTACACCCTGCGGCAGGACGATTTCACCGGTTACGTCAGTTGTACGGAAGTAGAACTGAGGACGATAGTTGTTGTGGAACGGCGTGTGACGACCACCTTCTTCTTTCTTCAGGATATAAACCTGAGCTTTGAAGTGCTTGTGCGGGGTTACAGAACCGGGCTTGGCGATAACCATACCACGACGGATCTGATCTTTTTCAATACCACGCAACAGCAAACCTACGTTGTCACCAGCTTCACCACGTTCCAGAATCTTGCGGAACATTTCAACACCGGTTACCGTGGATTTCAGTTTTTCATCACCCATACCGATGATTTCAACGGGATCGCCCGAGTTGATAACACCGGATTCGATACGACCGGTAGCAACAGTACCACGACCGGTAATCGAGAACACGTCTTCGATAGGCATCAAGAAATCCTTATCTACATCACGCTTGGGCAGAGGAATCCATTCGTCAACAGCAGCCATCAATTCCATCACCTTTTCTTCCCACTTCGGTTCGCCGTTCAAGGCACCCAAAGCGGAACCGCGGATGATAGGCGTATTGTCGCCATCGTATTCGTAGAACGAAAGCAGTTCACGGATTTCCATTTCAACGAGGTCGAGCAACTCGGGGTCGTCCACCAAGTCAACCTTGTTCATGAAAACAACGATACGGGGCACACCTACCTGACGAGCCAACAGGATGTGTTCACGAGTTTGGGGCATAGGACCATCGGTAGCAGCTACTACCAAGATAGCACCGTCCATCTGGGCAGCACCGGTAACCATGTTCTTAACATAGTCGGCGTGACCCGGGCAGTCTACGTGAGCATAGTGACGGGATTCGGTCTGGTATTCAACGTGAGCGGTATTGATGGTAATACCACGTTCTTTTTCTTCAGGAGCGTTATCGATAGAATCGAAAGATTTTACTTCGGACAAACCCTTCTTAGCGAGAACGGTTGTGATAGCGGCGGTCAAGGTGGTCTTGCCGTGGTCAACGTGACCGATGGTACCAATGTTTACGTGGGGTTTGGTACGCACAAAAGTTTCTTTTGCCATATTTGAAAATGTTTTAAGTGTATAAACAAATTTGCGTGAAGCAAACCTTTTGCCCCCGCCTGGAGCCGACAACGAGATTTGAACTCGTGACCTCTTCCTTACCAAGGAAGTGCTCTACCCCTGAGCTACGTCGGCATTTCTTTGAACTTGGAGCGGAAGACGGGGCTCGAACCCGCCGCCTGTAGCTTGGAAGGCTACCGCTCTACCAAATGAGCTACTTCCGCGTTCTAGTGGGAGGAGAAGGATTCGAACCTTCGAAGGCTAAGCCGACAGATTTACAGTCTGTTCCATTTGACCGCTCTGGAATCCTCCCAGATTTCCGTTTTGCTTCCCCGCAGCTTTACCGTGGATTGTTTGAGCCAATAGAGGGACTCGAACCCACGACCGGCTGATTACAAATCAGCTGCTCTACCAACTGAGCTATATTGGCGTTCTCACGCTGCCTGTCGCAAAAAGGACTGCAAAAATACAACGAATTTTTATAATACCAAATTTTCTCGCCTCTTTTTTGCAATATTTTTTTGCCATTGCCTTGCAAAACCAACCAAATCATTCATTTTAAGCAGACTACAAAAAACATCAGCATCCAATAATTTTCTCCCTTTAGGAAATCAATCCGGCGAAACAATAGGTAAAGGTACACATTTTGGAGCACACTTCGGCCATGTCTGCCCGAGATTTTATACTTTTGCGCGCTTTTTCCCTCGAAAACCGAAGGAAACATTATCGAACATTCACATATTATATATAGGTATAGAAGACAGGTCACGCCATGAAAAGACTCGACTTCCAGCCCAAGCTGTTCTCCTGCCTGAAAGGCTACAACCGCAATTCATTCCTTTCCGACCTGATGGCCGGGGTCATCGTCGGCATCGTCGCCCTCCCCTTGGCCATCGCCTTCGGCATCGCCTCCGGGGTCAGCCCGGAAAAAGGCATCATCACCGCCATCGTGGCCGGATTCATCATCTCGCTCCTGGGCGGAAGCAAGGTGCAGATCGGCGGGCCTACCGGGGCTTTCATCGTCATCATATACGGCATTATCCAGCAGTACGGCTTCGAAGGCCTCACGGTGGCGACCCTGATGGCCGGCGTGCTGCTGATCCTCTTGGGCGTATTCAAGCTCGGCACCATCATCAAGTTCATCCCCTACCCCATCATCGTGGGTTTCACGGCGGGAATCGCGGTCACGATTTTCACGACCCAGATTGCCGATGTGTTCGGACTGGATTTCCAGGGCGAAAAAGTGCCGGGAGACTTTATTGGCAAATGGCTGCTGTATTTCAAGCATTTCGATACCGTCAACTGGGGGAATGCCTTGGTGAGCATCCTCAGCATCCTCATCATCGCCCTCAGCCCCAAAGTCAAGTTCCTGAAAAAAGTCCCTGGCTCGTTAGTGGCTATCGTGCTTGTCACTCTCGGCGTGTATTTCCTGAAAGAATACGGCTTGGTAAGCAACATCCCTACCATCGGAGACCGTTTCTCGATTTCGTCCCAACTGCCGCAGGCTGCCCTGCCCGCCTTGGACTGGGAGGCTGTCAAGAACCTTTTCCCGGTGGCGGTGACGATTGCGCTCCTCGGCGCAATTGAAAGCCTGCTATCGGCTACCGTGGCCGACGGGGTCATCGGCGACCGCCATAACTCCAACACGGAACTGATCGCCCAAGGGGTAGCCAATATGCTGACCCCGCTTTTCGGCGGCATTCCGGCCACCGGCGCGATTGCCCGGACCATGACCAATATCAACAACGGGGGCAAGACCCCGGTGGCAGGCATCATCCATGCGGTAGTGCTGCTTTTGATTCTGATTTGCCTGATGCCCTTAGCCAAATACATCCCGATGGGCTGCCTGGCGGGCATCTTGGTGGTAGTTTCTTACAACATGAGCGGCTGGCGCACCTTCAAAGCCTTGCTGCGCAATCCCAAAAGCGATGTGGCGGTGCTGTTCCTGACCTTTTTCCTGACGGTGGTCTTCGACCTGACGGTAGCCATCGAAGTGGGGCTTGTGATTGCCTGCATCCTCTTCATCAAACGGGTCATGGAAACGACCCAGATTTCGGTCATCACCAACGAGCTGGATCCCCAGCAGGAGTCGGACATCATCATGCACGAGGAAAACCTTTCGATTCCGAAAGGGGTGGAAATCTACGAAATCAACGGGCCTTATTTCTTCGGAATCGCTAACAAGTTCGAGGACACGATGAAGACTATCGGCGACCGGCCCAAAGTACGGATTATCCGGATGCGGCGCGTGCCTTTCATCGACTCATCGGGCTTGCACAACCTGGAATCGCTCTGCCAGATGGCGCAGAAAGACGGAATCCGGATCATCCTCTCCGGTGTGAACCCGCATGTACGGGAGACCTTGGAAAAATCGGACTTTTACAAGATTGTAGGCAAGGAGAACGTCTGCGACAATATCCATATCGCTTTGGAAAGAGCCAACGCGCTGCTGTAAGCATCGCTGCAAGGCTGGATTCAATCCCACGCTAAACCAAGAAATAGGCATTCTCCTGTCTTTTCCCGAGAGCCACACACGGGTACAGAACCAAAGCGGCCGCTCCGTGTCGTGTCCCGCGGCAAAGTAAAAGGATTCAGGGAAAATCACTTTTCCGTTCCAGCACCGCAACGGGAAAGATAGTCCTGCAAAGCATTCCGGTAGGCGATTTTCTGATCCACGCATTTGTCGGCCACCGAGCGGAGCTGGGTCTGCGCCTGCAATAGCTCCGACAGAGGCGACATCCCGGCCCGGTAATAGGCATTGAGCTTCTCCACGCTGGCCCGTGCCGTGGCCTCGCTCTTCCGGGCTATCTGCAACTGATCCCAGGCCACCGTCAAATCGAGCCAAAGCTTGCGTATCTGCAACAGAATCTGCTGCTGCAAGAAATCCCGCTCGTTCTCGGCCTTTTCCATCTGATATCCCAGACGCTGCATCTTGCGTGCCGTCTTGCCCCAGTCCGAAAGGGGAATCTGCGCCATCACATAGACCGCCCCGTTGAACTCCCCGTTGTTTAGCAGGTTGCCGTAGCCATACGAGCCGCCGATGCCGATCTGGGGCAATGCCTCGCCCAAGGCCATCTTCTTCTGAAGCCGGGAGGCATCGACCGAGAGATCCAACAGACGCATCTCCTGCTGGCGGGAAGCGATTTCCTCTTCCGGCACGAAATACGAGGAAGGCGGCAGCAAGGAATCCAAGCAGTCGGTCAGGAAAATGCTGTCCAAGACCGGCAGCGAATCCAAGACCACGCTCTGATAAGGATTGTATTCCAAACCTATTGTATTGAACAGGTTCATCTTGGCCAATTTGATGCCACTCTCCACCTGGATAAAGCCCGAACGGACCTCATCCCGCTTGAGTTCCACCTGCATCACATCGTTTTCCGTGGCCAGACCGGCCCTGCGAGCCGAAGCGACATCCTTGTACAAGGTATCCAGCAATGTGGCCAACTCTTTCAAAGTGACCCGTTTTTCCTGCAAGGAAACCACCTGCCAGTAGCCGCTTTCCACCTCCTTGTCCATATCCCGCACGGCAATCTGTTCCTGCAAGGCAGCCGCTTCCACACCCACGGCGGCTAAACGGTTGCCGTTCACGATGCGTCCTCCGGCAAAGAGGGGCTGCATGGCCGAAACCGAAGCCATGAATCCCCGGTGCAGCATCGTATATTCGGCATTGAAGCCATACTGCGTTGCCAACTCGTCCATGAGTTCCTGCAAGCGGACCGCAAAATCGGACGTACCGAGAATGTCGGTCAATCCGATTTCAAGCATGGGCTGCAAGGCAGCGAATCCGAAAGCCGTAGCGGATACACTGGGGAAATAAGCCGCCAAGGCTTCCTGTTTCTGGGCGCGAGCCGACAAGATGTCCAAACGGGCGTTCTTGACGGCCATGCTGTTCTGCAAGGCCATCTGACGGCAGTCCTCCACCGAGAGTTCGAGCCGGAGAGCCGGAGTGGAAACGGATTCCGAAGACGCTCCCTGCACCATCTGGCCTTGAACCGTCTGCGCCTGAAGCGAGCCTCCGGTTCCAAGCCCGTACAATCCACATAAGCCGCCCAACATCAAGGCAAAACCGCCTAATCCCAAGCGTATGTTCCTCCTTAGATTATTCATGCTCTCCTCCTTCCCTCGTTTGCAATGCCTGACTCAAATTCCTTTGCTTGGCTATCCGCCGCTTCTCGCCTATCTGGAAAATCTGCCAGTAAGACACCGGCATAATCAGCACAATCAGGATAATCGAAAGCATGGTCCCGAAACAGATCACCACGCCCATCGGCTTCCACAGGAAGTCCCCGCTGAGAATCATCGGCAACACGCCCAAAGCGGTCGTGCAGGAAGTCAGGAAGATAGGCCGCATACGCCGCTTCCCGGCCTCTTCGGCCGCTTCCTTCAATGGCATCCCTCGTTCAAAACGGAGTTCCTCGGCATACTCGAACATGATAATCCCGTTGCGCACGATGATGCCCACCAAGCTGATAAGCCCCAGGACCGCCGTCAGCCCGAAGTCGAGCCGGAACACCCACAGCCCCAAGAACGCCCCGAAGAAACAAAGCACGCTCAGCACCAAGGTGAGCACCGCAATCGAGATTTTCTTGAAATGGAACAGCAGGAAGAAGAACAAGACGGCCACCGCGCAGATGAATGCCATCATGATTTCCGGCCCCACATCCTTGTTGATGGCAGAAAGCCCGGCATATTCCACCCTCGCCCCCTCCGGCAGGTTCGGTTTAATATGGCTTTCCACAAAGGCTTTGATATGTTTCATCGCTTCCGGCTGGCTGCATTCGTATTTCATATCGGCCGTCACGGTCAGACAGGATTCGCCCGCCTTGCGGGGATACGACTCCAGCTCCCATCCCGGCTGCATCTTGGCCACTTGCCGCAAAGGCACCGAAACGCCCGGATACAGGGTCGGCAGCAAATAGTTTTCCAACGTGGAATAGTCCATCTGCCGGGACACGGCTTCGCTGTAGAGCGTCACCGGCACGGGCTTCTCCCCTTCCCAGACCGTGGCGACCGGCATCCCGTTGAACGCCCCCGACAACGAAAGGGAAACCATGCTCTTGTTGATACCCAAGCGGGAAGCCTCGTCCGGATCCAAAGAAATATCAATCGAGCTCACATAGCCATCGCAATCGGTATGCACCCATTGCAGCACATCCCCCATGCCCGACAGGAAATGCCGGAGGCTGTCCGCCAAAGGCTTGAGGACTTCCGGATCGGCTCCCCTGAACTCGATGGCCACCGGCGCGGTCACCGCCTGGTAATCCATCTGCTTGAACCTCAGCAGCGCGCCGGGAAACAGATGCTCGTATTTCTGCTGGCATTCCTGCAACAAGGCCTCGGTGGCCCGCAAGGATGTCGTGGTCACAATCAGCTGGGCCGTGTTCGAACCGGGCAGCATCGGCACGTAAATCGCATTGAAACGCGGCGCGCCCGTTCCGATGAACGAAGTCACCGACTTGACCCTCCGGTCGGCTGTCAGCAGCCGCTGCATGGAATCGGCCACCTTTTCGGTCTGCTCCAAGCCGGCATTGTTTTCCAGATAAATCTCCACGGCGAAATATTCCCGCGCCGCCATCGGCATCATCTGGATATTGAGCTGGAAGAAAAAGACCACGCCCAAGACCACCGTGCCCAAGCCTAACAGCAAGGTCCGACGGGGATACTTGAAGCAAATCGCCTGCAAGCGTTCGTACCCGTTCTGCATCCCGTCGAAGAAACGTTTCTGGACACGCGCCAGCAGGCTGTTGCCTTCCGCCCGCGCACTGCCGATGAAACGGACTTCCAGCGAAGGCACTACTAACATCGCATAGGCCAACGAAGTACCCAAGGCAATCGTGACCACCCAAGGGAAATAGCTGACGAATTCGCCGAGGTAACCGGTAATCACCTTCAGGCTCGGGAAAAACATCACGCAGATGGCTGTCGTGGCCATGAACATCGGCATGAAAAGCTCCTTGGCACTGGCACAAGCCGCATCGATACGCGAATAGCCCTGCCCGAGATAGTTCATATAACCGTCCATCGTGATGATGGAATCGTCCACAATCATCCCCAAGACCACAATCAAGGAGGCCAAAGTCACCGTATTGAGGTCGATGCCGAAAAGGTACATCAAAGCCAAGGCCACCGCCGTGCAGACCGGCACCCCGGAACTGGCAATCAGGGCCGAACGCATCGGGAAAAGCATCAGCATCACGAAAATCACCACCGCCATCGAAATCAGCAAGTCGCGCAGGAAAGAATAGACCGAACTGCCCACCACCTTGGGCTGATCGGTAATCCGGCTCATCGTCACGCTCTCCGGCAACTGGGTCGCAAATTCGTCCAGCACCTTGTCCACCTCCTCGCCGAAAGCCACGATATTGTTGTCGGGCCGCATCTCGATAGAGAGAATCAAGGCGGTATGCCCGTTATACTTGACCAAGGACGAAGGTTCTTTGTAACGGCGTTCTATCTTGGCAATATCCTTGAGCCGAATCGTATTGCCGCCCGGATCCATATAGACGATATGGTTGGCGATTTCCTCCTCGGAAGCCACCAGGCTCTTGATATGTATCGGCGAATAAGCGTAATCGGTCTTGAATGTCCCGCCTAAAAGCTGAAGGCCGGAAGTCTGGTAGTTGAGCATCAAGGCGGAAGGGCTGATACCGTAGGCCGACAGCTTGTCCATGTCCACGGTGACGGCGATTTCCTCGCTCTGGGTCCCCACGATGCTCACATTGGCCGTGGCAGGAATCGATTTGAGCCGTTCCGAAAGGTCTTCGGCATATTCCTGCATTTCCCGATAGCTCTTATCTGCCGATTCCAAGGCTATCAGCAAGGCGGAAACCGAACTGAAATTGTCCACGACCGCCACCGCCAAGACTCCGGGCGGCAGGGTCATTTTGGCCGCATCCAACCGAAGCTTGATCTTGGACCAGGCTTCGTCCTTCTCCTTGGCCGGAACGGTCAAATCTACATAGATATAGCAGATACCGTCCTTGGAATAGGAATAGGTGGTTTCACGGTTCACCTCCGAAAACGAGAACAAAATGTCTTCCAATGGCTTGGTAAGCTGTTCCTCTACTTCCTTGGCCGACGCGCCGGGATAAACGCCCGCCACAAGCCCCTGTTTGATTTCAAAGGTGGGGAACTCGTCCTTGTTCATGCGCGAAAGCCCGGCGATGCCGATAGCTATCAACAGAAAAAGAATCAGATAGACTATCTTCTTCTGATGAATCATGCTCCGGATAATGCCCGAACCTTTATCTGAGCCTCTTTCCATGACGCGCTACTCCTTTCCAAGTTTTGAGCGGGATTGGGATTCTTCCGATGGCTTAGCAGCAGATTGAGATTCCGCCGATTGCGCCATCCGAACCTCCACCTGCATCCCGGTGCTGACCTTGCGGCTGCCTTCCACAATCAGCAAGTCATCGGATTCAAAACCGTTTGAAACGATAACGCCTTTCCCGGAAAAGCCGGCCACTTCCACATAGCGTTTCTCCACTTTCCGTTCCGGGTTCACCACCCAGACATATTTGCCCTGAGCATCCATCTGGACGGTAGAGGCCGGAATGACAACGCCCCTGTCGTAAAGGACATCCATATAGACCTTGCCGACCATGCCGGGCATCAGGCCCTGCACCGAATCCAGAGGTTCGAGCTTGCAATCATAGGTATGGGAGAGCAGGGATGCCGTCATGCCTTTTTCCATCATCCGGGCGCGGAAACGATGATTGTCTAAGGCAGGGATTTCCACGGCAGCTTCATCGCCCACCTGCAGCTTGCCGATTTCCGACTCTGGCACGGGAAACCGGACTTTGACCGTGGAAATATCCATGACCCGCATCAAGGGCTGCAAGGGAGATACTTCCACGCCTTCTTCTATCTGGAGGTCGCCCACCACTCCGTCGAAAGGGGCTTTGACCCGGCAGTCTTCGGCCGCCTGTCTTGCCGCCTCGGCCGCTGCCCTCGCCTGCGCCAACTTGGACTGGACTTCCACCAACTGCACATCGGCTATGCTGCCGCTCTCATGCACCTGCAGCACGCGGCGGTAACCGTCCTCTGCCTGTGCCAAAGTGGCTTCGGTCATCTTCAAGCTGCTTTCCACGCTTTGGGAACTTATCACGGCCAAGACCTGGCCTTGCTTCACTTCGTCTCCGGCCTTCACTTTCAATGAATCGAGCCTGCCGGGATAACGGGCGGACAACGTGGCAGACTTGTCGGCTTCCACTGTTCCCACATAGGAAGATGTCCGCAGATTGGTATCGATGCCTACCGGGACAACCGTGACAGGCACCAAGGCGGCTTGCGCGTTCTCCTGCCGGGGCTTCTTCTCCGCACAGGACAGCAAACCGAGGAACGCGCAACAAAGGATTATCAAATAATGTGTTCTCATACAATGCCCTTTCTGACCATCAAAGCCTATCCATTTGATTTCTAACGCATCACGCATACAGCAGGCTTTGCCGAAGGTCTTCTTTTCCAAATAGCGAAGATACGGAAAAGTCGTCAGCATCGAAAAAGAAAAGAGGAAATCTTAACAGTTGTCCGATTTCATTATTGTCACCCCCTTTATCTGCTTAAGAACCTTTCGGAGACTACGCAGGATATCCAGACTCTCCACGTTAATCACTAACTGATTCATAACCAATACTTTTCTTTGCAAACATACGGGCTTCAAACAAATTTAAAATGTTGATACCGAATACAGCTTGGCTGTATTCTTTGGAGGAACATTGGTGGAACATTTTGTATGCAAATGCAGGCAAAAACGCATTCAAGAACCAAAACAAAAAGCCCCGGAGGAATCCGAGGCTTTGAAAACCAAGTTATTTCGTTGTCGGGGTGACAGGATTCGAACCTGCGACACCCTGCTCCCAAAGCAGGTGCGCTACCGGACTGCGCTACACCCCGTCTCATCCGATGCCAGCAGAATGAAAATCAAGCCGCAAGCAAGACCGTACAGCCATACTCTTGGCATCAAACGAGCCGCAAAGGTACAAAAAAAGTATTTCAGAACAAATTCGCCACGTCTTCCAGTACCGCTTTGGGGTCGGCATCAATCGGGAACACCAACGAAGGCTCCAGATTCCAAACCTGGCGCTCCTGCTTGAAGTGCTTCTCGCCGCCGCCCGTGATATTGAGCATCACTACATCGTCCTTCTGCACCTGACCGTCCCGAACCGCCTGCATCAGAGAATAGGTCGCCACGCCCGATGCCGAATAGATGTCCACGCCTTCGGTTTCCAAGAACAGACGCTGCGCTTCCTCGGCTTCGGAATTGGTCACCGCGAACATATCCCCTTGCGTGTCCTTGAGCGCATCGTACAGGCCGCCCGCCAGACTGTATGGCGGCTTGCGGTTCGACAAGACCTTGGCATTGATCGATTCCGCATCCGAACGTGCCTGATCGGCATCGTAAGGCAGCAAAGCCCTCGAATCGGCCTTCCATGCCTTGTACATCGGCAGGAAGGGCGCGTTCTGCGACACCATCAGCTTCATCTTGTGCGAACCGAAACGCCCGTCCTCAATCAGACGGAGATTGGCTTCCCAAGCCGCGATAGCCCCTGTGCCGCTGCCGACTGCCTGGAAATAGAAATCCGGAATCCGGCCGATATGAGTCGTGGCCGAAAGAACCGTTGTCCCCATACCGTCGCGGCGGGCAATGTTCTTGGCACCGCCTTCGGCCAAAAACTTGTCAGAAGCCAGCACCATATTGCTCAGATTAATCGCATCGAAATAGTCGCCGCCTTTCTGAACGGCAATCAGCTTGACGCAATCATTCAAAGGAGCTTCGAACCAAAGCGCGTCCAAATTGTCGGCAGGCACGCTCAGCAGCAACGGTATATGGTTGTCGGAGCAGACCTTGGCGAAAGCCCTCGCCGTATTGCCGGCCGAAGCCACGACCAAGACCTTGCCGCAATCCGCTGCCAAACGGGCGCAAACCGAATAGGCTTCGGTCTCTTTGAACGAGCAGGTGCTCATCCTCGCCCCGATTTTCGGGAAATAACCGTTGAAAGTGATATAAAGATTGGTCATCCCAAGAGCCTTGGCCAAACCTTCGCTCTTGTAAGTGATTGGCGCGCAGGAACCGGCCAATGTCCGCTTGATGGGCAACCAGTCGGCAAAGCGGTAGATTCCACAGCTTTCCGGTTTGACATCAATCTGTTTTTTCTTGTATTCGGCCCTGATCAAAGAGGGCTTTTCCGAAAGTTCGTCATCGATGGCCCAACCGGCATCTTCAAAAACCCGGCCTGTGGCCACTGTCCGCAAGCTGTATTCCGTAGCCTTGAAATCTTCCATACTTTGCTTTTTTCTATACCATTAGAGATGCTCCTCCCGCCGGAACGCACCCGACCGGAGAAACAAACAACCTGCAAATTTAGATATAAATCACAATTTATATGCCAGTGGAATAAGAAAAATAGTGAAAGTCGAGTGCAGAGCCAAAGCCCCGGTTAAGCCGAACGCAAACTGAGCTTGCTCGGGTTTGCCAAGGCGAAGGGCTTCGGCGTAGCCAATCTTCGGCGAAGCCAACGATAGCCAATATTTCTCCCTCAGCGAACCGGCGTGTAATTCAACGTGGCTTCTTCCTCAGTCGATTCCAATTTGAAAATGACCGGCCGAATCCCGTCGTTGCAACTGCAAATGGCCACGCCCGGCTTACGAATCCAATCGCCGAAATAAAACACTTCCTTGCCCGAACCATGCGCCAGCGCGAATACATATTGATAAATGGCCTTCCAGGCCTCGTCACAGAAACCCTCCGGCTTGGCATAATCAGCCATGAACACCTGCCCCTCCTTCATCATCGGGCAGGCAGTCAAGCCTTCAGCCCCGTATTCGGCAGCCAGATCCTTGTCGAAGGTGGTCTTGAGAACCGTAATCCTTACTTTTCTCATCGGTATCGCTCGTTAAAAAGACATAATTCAACCAAACAACCAAGAAAACAGCAGAATCAGCAACATAATACCGATTCCCCACATGAAAATCTGCGCCAGGATAATACCGCATCCCACGGCACCTGCAGCCGCCCCCGTCGCAGCACCTTCTCCTCTTTCCCCCTTCTTCGAGGCAAAAAATCCGATAATAGCCCCTATCAGAGCCACTACGCCAATAACAATCAACCAAGTCATCTTTTTACGTTTTTTTAAGTTTTCAGCCTCGGAACTTTTCCTCGGCATTCACTTCTTTATACCCTCCAACGTAAAAAAGTAACCTTGATTGACCCTATGATTGCTACAGTGCCTTGAGCGCTTCCGCCGCCTGAGAAGCATACGCGCCATCCGGATTGGAGGCTATCGCCGAAAGGCATTGCCGGGCCTTCCTCACCTTTCCCATCCGCATATAAGCCACCGCCTCGAACCAATCCAAGTCCTCCATCTGATTGTCGAACTGCATCTTATCGTATTGCCCCTCTTCCGAATTCAAATCGAATTCCGGAATCTGCCTCCTCAAAGCCTCAATCTGGCACAAAGCGTCTTCATACTTTCCAGCATTGATGGCATCCAGAATCTCGTCCGAATCCGATTCCCCTCTCATCTGAACCGCCTCCAACACAATGCTCTCGCCAAGTTCCTTGCAATCCCGGACATGGCCGATTCTAAAAAAGATACCGATTACCAGACAGGCAGCCAGCAAAGCCGATGGCAGATAAATCCACCTTCGCGCCGCACGCGTTCTGATTTCCTTTTCCTTGTCCTGCATCATTTGCCGCAAGCCTTTCTTCTGAATCGCCAAAACGACTTCCTGCTGCAAGCGAACTTCTTCTTCCAGATTTTTATCTTGAGACATCTCCGTTTCAAACAACTGCCTTTCGTCCCCCTCCATCAAGCCCGAAACATACCTGTCTATTCTTTCTTCCGTATTCATTTCATATCGTTTAATAGTGCAACTTTCTTTTTAAAATATCCTTGATTTTCAACATGCACTTATACTTTTGCGCTTTCACCGATTCCGAATTCTTATACCCCATGATGCAAGCTATCTCATCGCCTGTCTTCTTTTGATAATAAACAAGGTTCAACAGCTGATTGCACGGTTCTTTCATTTCATTCACGGTCTCTTGGACAATCCGTTCGCGTTCAATATCTTCTTTTGGTACTGCATCGCTAATTTCCATTGCCAATTCAGTGAGGTCCATCGAAATTTCTCGGATTCCAATACGCTTCGACCGCAACAGATTCCTTGCCTTATTATAGCCAACAGAAAACAAATACGTTTTCAATGAAGATCTGAGGTTACCCGTGTTCAGCCTTCCCTTCTTCACGTTTGTCCATACAGCCTCGAATGCCTCCATATAAATATCGGCAATCTCGTCCTCCAGCAAACTGCCTTTAAACACGTACCCCTGTATCCACTTGGCGAACGATTCCCTGTATTTCTCGTACATTTCCCCCATCACATCGTTATCATTCTGCAGTAGCGCTCTGATGTAGTCCTGGTCTGTCATTTAAAAATCAATTTATCGCGCATCCGTTCCGGAATATCGGCATTCAGATTTTGCACGGTATTCCGCCGGAGCGGCAATGTATCATAGGTTATCTCTATATCATTCAATAAATCGCACACCGGAACACCTATCCTAAAATGCTGCGCCAAGGCATAAGTCAAGCGCCCCACATACCGGCTTCCATCCCAATACTCGTAATTGCTTTGATATGGCTTGCAGGCACTCAATGCTATCCAGTTTGTCTTTCTCGGAGTCTTGGGCGATGCCAAATCCGGATCAAAGCCCGCATACTCGAACTTGTCCGCAGTCCCTCGAATATCGGTTTCCCGAACCGTATCCTCTTCCTCATCTTCCGCCCTTGTGCCATCCCCGCTATGGCAGGCATCCAGCACTACTAAAAGACAGCCCTCTTGCCCTATCTTGTCCGCAATCGGCATCAACCACTGGTTCAATTCATCATCGATTATATGGTTTTCGCCCTCATACACCCCGGCCTTGTATTCCCTGCACGCATCGTATGGAATAATGGCTTCGTCCCAGCCATCAGCCTCGTCCCCGTCCAAATCGCTTACCTGCTGCCCATGACCGGAAAAATGGACATAGACCCAATCCCCACTCTGGACATCGGCAGCCAGATCCGCAAAAACCTTGGCAATGGCAGCCTTGTCTGCGTCCCGGTTTTTCAACACCTTGATATCCTGCGGTTCGAAGCCATTTTCCGAGAGCATGGCACACACTATCTCTATATCAGCATCGCCGTGTATCTTCTTCCATCCCGAATTTTCCGGATAATCCCCAATGCCAATGACCACGGCATGACGTTGCTGTGCGCAGAGAGGCATCGCCATGGCTAATACTAAACACAGAAAACAGACAAGCCTTTTCATTTCCCTTCTCGCAATCAGTATACCCCCCCTTTTCACAATGGAAAATATCTTGATTCCTAATTGGTAAAATACAAACTTACGTATAAATTTTCATTTTCCTCACGCGCAACAAAACTGCCGCCTAACGTAATTGCCCACAAAAGCATCTTCAAAAATCTTTCCGGTCGAATACGGCACATTGATGCTGAATGTTGCCATATCTGTCTGCATTCTTTGACAAAACATTTTGTGTGCAAAAGTAGGCAAAAACGCATTCAAGAACCAAACCAAAAAAGCCCCGGAGGAATCCGAGGCTTTGAAAACCAGCTTATTCGCTTGTGATTCCGGAGCGATTCGAACGCTCGACCCACAGCTTAGAAGGCTGTTGCTCTATCCAGCTGAGCTACGGAACCAATAAGCCTTTGCCATAGAAAGGGGTGCAAAGGTACTAGTTTTCCCTCATATCTCCAAAAACCGCTTCAAGCGCAACCTCCACCGGACAACTTACCACCACGCAATGGTTACTCCCCTATCATAATTTAATGCATTTGGCCTGTCCTGATATTGCCAAAGAGGTAGAATCGAGTATTCTTAAAGGAAGGAATAAGCAAACCACATCGAATTTCCCGTATCATGACAAAAGAATAACTTTGCCAAACAATACCCCAAAGCGTCTCGACATTTTTCGTATCTTTGCCGCGTCAGGCAACTGACGACATATAGTGAAAAGTGTTTTGCGCCCTTAAGTAGAAATCTGGAAAATTTCACGCGAGTAAGGACGACAATGACGCTCATCGCTTGTTCTGCATATATCATTCTGATATATACGGCCAAGTGTGGGGTATTGTTTATTTGCTCGCAGGTATTCCAGAACCTCTACTCAAATAGGCAAGCATCTCACACTTTTCTTTTATGTCCCCTACGACCAAGCACCGAAAAACCATCCGGAGAATTCCGGACATGAATGTGTATATCTTATCAAAAATGATTGGACATTCATTATAAGCACAATAAACAAAATCTAAAAAAATGAAAAAACTAATTGCTATCCTATCGGGACTCATGATAGCCACGCTATCTTGGGCGCAGGACATCATCGTCTGCAAAGACTCAAAACGAATCGATGCCAAAATCATCGAAGTCAGCCAAGAGGAAATCAAATATAAGAAATTCGATTTCCAGGATGGTCCGACTTTTTCACTAAAAACAAACGAAATCTCTTCTATCATTTATTCCAATGGAGAAGTTGCCGCTTTCAATGCGCAACCTTCTCCTGCTGAAATCACTGCTTCCAATCCACCTGCCCCCAAGAAGAAAGTAAACCTTCCGAGTCCCAAATCCAAACAAAGGCCTGTGGGAATAGCTATCGGGTACACGCAGAAAAGCCTTCTCCGCAAGTATAAAATTATTGAGGATGATGGCACTGTGAGAGAAGAAAAAGAAAAGGCAGGCTTAACAAACGCTATGCTCAGGACATTTTTTTTACCAGACATCCCTGAAAAAAAATACAGCAATACCGTCTTCATTGGCCTTACATGGGCGCCGGAATTCGGTTACGGCTTTGGCTTGCAAACCGGCCTTTATTATGAATTGACCATGGAAAAAGCCAAAGATGGAGAAGTATATACATACTTTGCCAACGAACATGCATTGGCTATTCCGCTGCGGTTCCAATACCGCATCGAAGTAGCCAAAGATTTCAGCTTGTTCCTCTATACCGGCCCCAGCTTCGATTTCGGCCTCGCATTCAATATCCGTGAAGAAGAAATCCCTTACCCAGGTTCCTTAATTGAACCGGAGGTTGAAAAATACAATATCTACGAACTTTCCAACCTTCAAAGATTCAATGTGATGTGGGGCGTAGGCGGCGGATTACGCTATAAAGGGCTGCAATTGAGGGCTGGTGGCGACTGGGGACTCATCGATATAATGAAAGGCTACGATTCCAATGACAGATATTATTTACATAAGCCTTTCCATATCACTTTATCTTACCAGTTCTAACAGTATCCCCCCAAAACTGACAAGCGGGAACTGTGGCATGAGGTCCTCATGCCACAGTTCCCGCTTGTCGCTTATCGCCCCATAAAATAGAGCCAAGCCTCTACCAAATTCATTATAATGGAACAATCTTATCGCTACCTTTGCGGAAGCCGAGATAAACCATTCGAACAGTCCCCGAGTGACAAACAAAGCTTAAAAACTGCGCAAATAAAAAAAATTGTATCTTTGCCCCTACCAAGGCTGAGGAATCCCAAACAAAACCTCAAAAACGACAATAGTTAAAAGAGGATACTATTATTAACCCAAATACAAGTACAAAATGAAAAAATCAATCATTGCTTTCATGGGAGGGGTTGCCTTCCTATCGATGGCGTGGGCACAAGGCAACCCAATGTCGTCTGCCCGAACGAATTCCAATTTCGGTAACACCGAGTATGCGCAAGTCAGCGAAGAGTCTCATGCAGGTTTTTCCATTGGAGAGAGAGAGAGAGCATAAGTAATGCCTATGATGAAAATCCTGTAACACCTTTCCGCTTCAGCATCGACCCACAAAACAAAAAAAGACCCTTCGGCATAGCTGTCGGATACGGACAGAAACAATTCCGCATCAGACCTTCTGATAAAAGTCTTCCCACCACTAAAACAAGCCTGACCGGCCTATCTTCTAAGAAATACAGCCATACTTTTTCCATCGGCCTCACGTGGATGCCCGAATTCAAATATGGAATCGCCATCCAGACAGGAATCTATTACGATGTCACTATGGAAAAAGCCAAAGAGGAATCAGATGGCGTAGATACAAGGTATAGTTCCACCGACCATTCTCTCTCTATTCCGCTACGAATCCAATACAGAATTGAATTAGCCAAGGATTTCAGCCTCTTCATTTATGCCGGTCCAAGCTTTGACATAGGCCTTGCCTTTAACGTATCTGAATTTCTCAACGATGAAAAAACATCGACCGAAGCCAACAACCTGTATGACAATAATTTGAAAAGATTCAACCTTCTCTGCGGCGTAGGTGGCGGAATAAGGTGGAAAGGCCTGCAACTCAGAGCCGGTGGCGACTGGGGATTGCTCAACATGGTCAAAGAAACAGACAACAACTTCACCTATAAACTTTTCATCAACAAGCCTTTCACAATAAACTTGTCCTATCAATTTTAATTAATACAACAAATACCTAATCCTAAAGAAATGAAAACATCCATTCTAATCATATCAAGTTTTCTGCTTTCTACTGCAGCTTTTGCAAAAGGAAGTACAACCAATAACAACAATGAGGAAACGCAACAGCACCCCAACGCTTTCAAATACACCATTTCCCAAAAGCCGATAGTAGCAAACAGCCAAGCTACCAACCTCAACGAATTCGATTTCTATGCAGGACCGCAAGGCGAGAACCGATGGATTGGGGCTTCCTTCGGATATACCACAAAACAAATTTGCTACATCTTCAATGTGCCCGGAGATGTTGCCACTGGTGAAGAAATAGATGGCAGGAAACGAATCGGACTCACCAACATGGTTCTCCTTTCTGAAATCAATAATTTTTCAGAAGATGAAGCTTCCAAATTCTCCCGTTCGCCTAAAAAACTCAGCAATGGATTGAGCATCGGGTTATTCTTAGCACCCGAAATCGCGTATGGCATCGGTATCCAAACAGGAATCTATTACGATTTGATGATGGAGAACACAAAATCCGAAGATTACGAAATATCTGTCAAAGACCACTCCTTGTCCATTCCTCTCCGCCTGCAATACCGGTATGAACTTTTTGAGGATTTCAGCCTTTTTGCTTATACTGGCCCCAGCTTCGATATTGGAATGGGCCTAACCGCTGAAGTAAAGAATGTGCATTCCGGACAAAAAACGGACATCAATTATTATAAAAATTGGGATATCCGAAGACTTAACGTTCTTTATGGTGTGGGTATCGGGTTCCGATACAAAGGGCTGCAATTCAGAATAGGAGGAGATTGGGGCTTGAAAAACATGGCCTACGAAGGAGACAAAAAGAACAAGATGCTTATCCATAAACCCCTCCAGCTTGCCATCTCCTATCAATTCTAAGCAAGCGAGAAGAACACCTTCCTTATCAAAAAGGGGATTCCGGCAATCCAATTCACCGGAATCCCCTTAATCATTTTAGGCAATCAAACGTTCCCAGCAGCTATTTCTTGCAAACCTCTTCCGCCAGCGCTTTCTCGTCCACCCCGTCGAAATTGCCCGAAGTCATCCATAAGAGATTGGCATTGTGCCAGTCCATCGACTTCAAATCCGAAACCAGAAGCGCACTGTCGTTATAGACCTTGAGCCTCGGACAGGCAAAAGCCTCGTGGATCGCCTGCGGGTCAATCGGTTCCAGTTTCTTGTGTTCCACCGCTTTGGGATTATAATAGACCATAGCCACATCCGCCTTGTCCATGCAACCCTTGTAATGCGAGAAAAAGACCTTGCTCAAGCTGCTGAACGTATGCAACTCCATGCAAGCCACCAATTTACGTTCAGGATACTGCTCCTTGACCGCCCCGATGGTCGCCTGCAGCTTGGAAGGCGAATGCGCAAAATCCTTGAAGACCGACACCTGCGAGACCGGGTTGTCCCCGATACGTTCCAAACGCCGGGAAGCCCCCTTGAAACTCATGATGCTCTTCAGGAACACCTCGTCGGCGATGCCCAAACGACGGCAAACCTGCCAAGCCGCCTCGATATTCTGCATATTGTGCCGACCGAACACCTGCAACGGATAGGCCTTGCCTTGATACAGCAATTCGCTGAAACCTTTTTCCACCCGGTATTCCGGCACATCGTAAGGCAAGAGCTGCACATCCGGCCTTTCGGAAGCCAACCCAGCCGCAATGGCCGCCACCTCCGGGTCGCCCGAAAAATAGGCCAGACAGCCATCCGGACAAATCGTCGATGCAAAAATCCGGAACTGCTCCACGTACTTATCAAAAGTCGGGAACACATTGATATGATCCCAGGCAATGCCGTTGATGAGCGCGATATCCGGCTTGTACAGATGGAATTTCGGCCGGGGATCTATCGGCGAAGTCAGGTATTCGTCCCCCTCGATGACCATCAAAGGGGCCGTTTCCGAAAGCCGGACCATGATGTCGTAGCCTTCCAGCTGCGCCCCTACCATATAATCGCAGTCCATCCCGGCATCTTTCAACACATGCAGGATCATCGCCGTCACCGTAGTCTTGCCGTGGCTTCCGCCAACCACCACGCGCAGCTTGTCCTTAGACTGCTCGTACAAGTATTCCGGATAGGAATAAATCTTCAAGCCCAGTTCCTTGGCCCGCAGAAGCTCTGGATTGTCCTTCCGGGCATGCATCCCGAGAATCACCGCGTCCAAATCGGGCGTGACCCGCTCCGGATGCCAGCCTTCATCGGGCGGCAACAGGCCGAAACGCGCCAGACGGCTCCGCGCCGGGTCGAAAATCTCGTCATCGGAACCGCTTACCCGGTATCCCTTTAAATGAAGAGCCATCGCCAGATTGTGCATCGCACTTCCGCCGATGGCTATGAAATGGACTTTCTTCATGATAAGCCTCACTCACTTACTTCCTTGCCAGCAAAGCCTCCGCCTTGGCCACGATGCCCGGCACGTTCAGACCATAGTGATCCAAAAGATCCTGCGGGGTCCCGCTTTGGCCGAAACGGTCATCTACCCCGACCATTTCCATCGGAACCGGATAATTGCGAACCAAGAAGTTAGCTACCGCATCCCCAAGGCCGCCATTGAGCTGGTGTTCCTCGCAAGTCAGCACCCGGCCCGTCTTCCTGACCGAAGCCAGCACGCAAGCCGTATCCAAAGGCTTCAATGTAGGCATATTGATTACTTCGGCATGGATGCCTTTCTCTTCCAAAGCGGCAGCCGCTTCCAGAGCCGGCCATACCAGATGTCCTATCGCGATAATCGTCAAATCCGAACCCTCCTGCAGCACATAGCCCTTGCCAATCTCGAAAACCTGATCGGCCGGCGTGAAGTTCGGCACGGCAGGACGGCCGCAACGCAGATAAACCGGCCCTTTGTAGCGAGCCACCGCCAAAGTGGCCTGCACCGCCTGGTTATAGTCGCAAGGATGCACCACGGTCATGCCCGGCATCATCCGGATCATCCCCATGTCTTCCAATGCCTGGTGCGTGGCTCCGTCTTCCCCTACGGTCAAGCCCGAATGCGGCGCGTAAATCTTCACATTCGCCTGCGAATAGGCTACCGACTGGCGAATCTGGTCATAGACACGGCCTGTCGCGAACTCGGCAAAAGTCCCCGTGAACGGAATCTTGCCAGCCACCGCCATACCGGCCGCAATGCTGATCATATTGGCTTCGGCGATGCCGACCTGGAAAAAACGCTCGGGATACGCCTTGGCAAAAGCATCCATCTTGACCGAACCGGTCAAATCCGCCGCCAACGCCACTACCTGCGGCATTTCTTTGGCAGCCAGCATCAAACCCGCGCCGAAACCGGAACGGGTATCTTTCTTTTCGGTAAACGAATATCTATTCATGGTATTTTTCCTTCTTTCTTCTTGCAATTCATTTCTCTATGGCTTCAATCCACCGCAACGAGCGCAATGCCCTCCTCCGCGGTCCGCCTTCTAATAGTCCCCGTATTCGGTTTCCGGCAACTGCTTCAAAGCCGCTTCCGCCTGTTCATCGTTGGGTGCCGTCCCATGCCATTTGGAAAGATTCCGCATAAAATCGACCCCATGCCCCATTTCCGTATGCATCAGAATCATGACCGGCCTGCCTTGCCCGCAACATGCCTTAGCCTGCCGCAACACCTTTTCCACATCCGTCACATCGTTCCCGTTCATTTCCAACACCAACCAGCCAAAAGCCTCGAACTTGGCTCGCAGGTTGCCCAAATCCATCACGTCCTTGACCGCGCCGTCTATCTGCAAACCATTGTAATCCACTACCGAAATCAGATTGTCCACTTTCTTGGCTCCGGCGAACATGGCCGCTTCCCAAATCTGACCTTCTTCCAGCTCTCCGTCTCCATGCAAGGAGAATACCAAATGGCTGTCCCCGTCCATCTTCTTGGCCAAAGCCATCCCAATCGCATTCGACATCCCCTGGCCCAACGAGCCCGAGGCCATCCGGATACCCGGCAATTGACGGGAAATGCTGGGATGCCCTTGCAGACGGCTGCCCAACTTGCGCAAAGTCCCCAGTTCCGGAATCGGGAAATAACCCGTCCGAGCCAGCACGCTATACCAGACCGGCGCGATATGGCCGTTGGACAAGAAAAACACATCCTGCCCCTTGCCATCTATGGAAAAGGCCTTCGGGTCGTGTTCCAGTACATTGAAATACAATACTGTCATAAAATCGGCACAGCCCAAAGAACCTCCGGTATGGCCGGATTTCGCCGAATGGATCATACGAATGACATCCCGCCTTACCTGGGTGGACATCTGTCTGAGTTGTTCTGTCTGCAACATTTTCTTTCGTTTTATAATAGGTCTTATAACTTAGGCCGAAGCGTCTTTTCGCCTCTCCCAAGCACAAGCGTGTAAAGCTCATTTTCAGAACATGCCTTGCCATACTTAGCCGATGGCTGATGCAAAAATTCCGGCAAGCGCGACTGCAAAAGTATCAAAAACCCGCCATTCCCCTACGCAAAATCCGGCATCCTTTCTTACTTTTTATTCACAGAGGATTTTCGCTGTCTTTGATTTCATCGAAGATAGTTTGGTCTCGGCATAGTCAAAGCAAGCTTTGCCTCTACGCTCGACTTTCGCTATCTTTGCTCCCGCGTTCCTTTACGGAAAGGATTCGAGGGCATCCGAAACCGCGCCTGCCTATCCGCGATAGCCTATCCGTACAGGCATTAACCGACAACAAATCCTATGGTATCCTTTTTTATCTCCCTGGCCCTGCTGATTCTCGGCTATCTCGTCTATGGCAAATTCGTCCAAAAGGCTTTCGGCCCCGACCCAAATCGCAAGACCCCGGCCGTAGCTCATCCCGACGGCGTGGATTATGTACAGATGCCCGCCTGGAAAATGTTCATGATCCAATTCCTCGACATTGCCGGTCTCGGCCCTATCTTCGGGACTATCCTGGGAGCCATGTACGGAACCAGCTGCTTCATCTGGATTGTCATCGGATGCATCTTCGGCGGAGCCGTCCACGACTATATGGCAGGAATGCTGTCCGTGCGCAACGATGGCAAGAACGTACCCGAACTGACAGGCAAGTACTTAGGAAACGGAATGAAGCAATTCAGCCGGGTCCTGGGCATCCTGCTGATGGTCATGTGCGGGTCGGTATTCGTGACCGGGTCGGCCGGACTGCTCGCCGCGCTCACGCCGGAATCGCTCGACACCACCTTCTGGAGCATTGTCATCTTCATCTACTTCTTATTGGCGACCCTGCTGCCGATAGACAAACTGATTGGACGCATCTACCCCATCTTCGGCTTCTGCCTGCTGTTCATGGCCGTCGGCATCATGGCCTGCCTCGTTTACCAAGCCTGCTTCGCTGCCCCCGGCTCCATGCCTGAAATCTGGGAAGCGATGGCCAATATGAACACCCCCGAAAACACCGGGACTGCCACCAAGCCGATTTTCCCGATGATGTTCATCTCGATAGCCTGCGGCGCGGTTTCCGGCTTCCATGCCACACAATCCCCGCTGATGGCCCGCTGCATGTCGAACGAGAAACAAGGCCGCCCCATCTTCTACGGCTCGATGATTACCGAAGGCGTGGTCGGCCTGATCTGGGCGGCTGCCGCCACCTATGTTTTCCATAATACCGGCCTCATGGAACAAATCGGCCTTACCTATGCCGATGTGGAAGCCAAAGGCGGTCCGACCGTGGTCAACGGCCTGTCCCGCTTATGGTTAGGCGGCTTCGGAGCAGTCTTGGCCATTATCGGGGTCGTAGCCTGCCCCATCACTTCGGGCGACACCGCCATGCGCTCGGCCCGCTTGATGCTGGCTGAAATGCTGCACTTCAAACAAGAGAAACTCAGTCACCGCCTTTATTTGGCAATCCCCCTCTTTGCCGTAGCGCTCCTGCTGCTCACCGTCCTTTCCGCCCAGTTCGGCATCCTCTGGCGCTATTTCGCGTTCATGAACCAGCTAATGGCCATGTGTACCCTCTGGGTCATCACCGTTTACCTTTTCCGCTACCGGAAAGGCCTTACATACATCATGTCCTTGATTCCGGCCGTTTTCATGACCTCGGTAGTCTTCACCTACCTGTTCCGCGCCCCTGAATGCTTAGGCGGGCTGTTTGCCGGCAATGCGTTCTATCTCGACACCTTGTCCTACATATTTGGCCTTGCCTGCACGCTTGTCATTTGCATCGTATTCATTGCCTGGGCAAACAAGACCGCCAAAGGAATCCGGAACGGCAGCGTTCCCACCGTCGAGGAATAGCCCCGGACGGCAGCACCTGCACACAAACCCGCAGCCCCTGCAAGGATCGCTGAGCTGCCCCATGCCCGGGTCGAGAGAAAGCCCCCTAAAAACATTTGATACATAGCCATGAAAATCCTGTTCCTTGCCGCCTGGTACCCGAACCGACTCGATGAGATGGAAGGCCTTTTCGTGCGCAAACATGCTCAGGCAGCAGCACTTTACGACCAAGTCTGCGTCCTCTTTGTCAAGGCCGAAACAGGAAGGAAAGACTGGACGCACCAGCAGCAGCGTAGCGGGAATGTCGTGGAACACTATATCTATTATCCCAAAGCCGCTCATGCCCCAAAGCGGTTCAGAAACTTCTTTGCGGCATATAAAAGGGGGCTTCGGTCGGTGTTCCAAGAGTTCGGCAAACCGGATCTGATCCATTGCAACATCATGACCCGGCATGCTTTGATGGCATGGCTGCTGCACGCAAAGTACAAGATTCCCTATGTCATCACCGAACATTGGTCCCGCTACTACCGCCACGATTTCCACAATCTCCTGCACCGCAAACTGACCTGCTGGCTCGCCAAGAAAGCCCGGCGCATCATGCCAGTCTCGGAAAGTTTGGCCTCCGCCATGCAGGAATGCGGCATCAAAGGCCGTTATACGGTGGTTCGCAATGTAGTGGATGATTTTTTCTTTGAAGAACCAAACCCAACGCAAAGGCCCTCGCTTTTGGGGAAAAGCGCCACGGCAGGCAAAACCGGAAGCCTCTCGGATTCAAGTTCCGTGCAGGATTCCCCTTGGCCTGCGGCTAAAGCCGGCATCAAGACCATGGTGCATATCTGCTGCTTCGACGAACCGGCCAAGAACAACAAGGGCTTGCTCAGAGCCTTGAAGACCTTGTCTTTAGTAAGGAATGATTTCCGGATGATTTTCGCGGGTTACGGACGGGATTGGGACGAAACCAAAGCTTATGCCGAAATGCTGCATTTCAAAACCGGGCAAATCCTGTTTCCTGGTGAAATTTCCCCGCAAGAAGTAAAGCAACTGCTGGATCAAAGCTGTTTTCTTGTCCTCTTTTCCAATTACGAAACCGCCTCCGTGGTCATCAGCGAAGCCTTGGCCTGCGGCAAACCGGTCGTGGCCAGCCGAACCGGAGGAATTCCGGAAATCGTCAACGAGGCCAACGGAATATTGGTAAAAAGCGGCGACGAACATGCCGTATGGCGAGCCATGAATGCGATGCTGGACCATTACACGGACTACCCGGCCGAACACATCCGCCAAAGCGCGGAAATTTTCCGCTTTTCCTATATCGGGAATCAATTCCACCAGATATATTTATCCGCCTGCCAACAGGATTCCTCCGGCATCACCAGCCATAGACCCGCCGCCGACTGATTGGCAAGCATACCGTTCCTTGCTCGATTGGCGAAGCCCATTTGATAGGCGAGGCATCGAGCCCATCTACAACTTACGGACTTGTAAAATACAGTCTAACAGAAATGCGGCCATACACCGCTTTGAGGGGTAGGTGCCTCGATCCGCAATTCCGTCTTCCTGACCGGATGAATCAACTGAAGATAACGGGCATGCAAGGAAATGCTTCCATCCGGATTGCTCCTCTTGTCACCGTACTTCAAATCCCCTTGTATCGGACAGCCCATCCCAGCAAGCTGGACCCGGATCTGATGATGCCGGCCGGTACACAACTCCACTTCTATCAAAGCATAACGTTCCGAATGCCCGATTACTTTATAGTATAGCTCCGCTTTCTGGGCCCCGGGACGCTCCGGCGGACAGATATAGGATTTGTTGTTGGCTTCGTTCTTGTACAGGTATTGCAACAGATGTCCCTGCGGTTCGACAGGTTCGTTCCGACAGATGGCCCAATAGATTTTCTGGAACTCCCTTTCCCTTATCATCGCGTTCAGTCGAGCCAAAGCCTTGCCGGTCTTGGCAAAAAGCAAGACACCGCTCACCGGACGGTCCAAACGGTGCACCACGCCAAGGAATACATTGCCCGGCTTGGCATCCCTCTCCTTGATAAATGCCTTGAACTGCTCGCTCAAAGGAACATCCCCGGTCTTGTCGCCCTGCACAATCTGTCCCGGCAGCTTGTTGACCGCCAAAAGATGGTTGTCTTCATACAATATGGGAGCTGGGGGCTGCATCAGTACTGTTCGTTTTCGTTCGGGAAACAAGAAGCCTTCACATCTTCCACATAATGCGAAACCGCCTTGGTGATTTCCGTACCCAAATCATGGTACCGGCGTAAGAAACGCGGGGAGAACCCTTGGGTGATACCTAACATATCATGCATCACCAATACCTGTCCATCCACCTGATTGCCAGCTCCTATCCCGATAACCGGAATCGACACGGCCCGGCTGACTTCCCCGGCCAATTCTGCCGGTATCTTTTCCAATACAAGGCTGAAACATCCCAACTTTTCCAACAACAAGGCATCCTGCATCAGCTTTTCGGCCTCCTTTTCGGTAGTGGCCCGAACCGCATACGTACCGAATTGATTAATCGATTGCGGAGTAAGTCCAAGATGCCCCATCACGGGAATTCCTGCCGAAATGATATTCCTTATGGAATCGGCTTCCTCCTGGCCGCCTTCCAATTTGACGGCATCGGCTCCGGTCTCCTTCATGATACGCACAGCCGAACGCAAGGCTTCCAACGAGTCTCCTTGGTAGGAACCGAATGGCATATCCACCACGACCAAGGCCCGGTTCACGCCTCTTACCACCGAAACCCCGTGGTAAATCATCTGATCCAAGGTAATCGGCAAAGTTGTAGGATAGCCTGCCATCACATTGGCGGCTGAATCCCCGACCAGAATGACATCCACGCCGGCCTGATCAAGCAGCTTGGCCATCGAATAGTCGTAGGCCGTCAGCATGGCTATTTTCTTTCCTTCCGCTTTCATCTTCAACAAAGTGCGTGTCGTCACCTTGCTATGGGATTCATGAACCGCTGTGCTCATCCTTATGATAATTGATAGGTGTATCCAGCCCAAGATGCGCTTCGCGAGAGTCTTTTCCCCGCAGGCAAGCCCATCCTCGAATGGAACGGCAAACTTACTGCTTTTCCCCGAGCTATGAAATAGCGGACGAATTCAAGATTCATAAAGGCTTGTCTTTGCGCTCGGCTTTCACTATCTTTGCAAGATGCAGTGTTGTGTGTAGAGACGCGGCATCGCATTCACAAAATATTACAAACCAAACTTTTACAAAAGTGGACATTTTTGAAAAACTGCTCAAGAATTTTGGTCCATTAGGCCAATATGCAGATGAAGCCGACGGGTATTACATGTTCCCGAAACTGGAAGGTCCTATTTCCAACCGAATGATGTTCAATGGAAAAGAACGCTTGGTATGGAGCCTGAACAACTATTTGGGCTTGGCCAACCATCCTGAAGTACGGAAAGTGGACGCAGAAGCTGCTGCCGAATACGGTCTGGCTTACCCGATGGGGGCCAGGATGATGTCAGGCCAGAGCAAGCAGCACATGAAATTGGAACAGGATTTGGCCGATTTTGTCGGCAAAGAAGCCGCCTATGTATTCAATTTCGGCTATCAGGGCATTTTTTCCACGATTGACTGTTTGGTTGACCGCAACGATGTAATCGTGTTCGATGCCGAAGCCCACGCTTCGCTCATCGACGGGATGCGCCTGCATATCGGCAAGCGTTTCATGTTCAAGCATAACGACATGGAATCGGCCGAAAAGCAACTCAAGCATGCTCAAGATGTGGTTGCCAAGACCGGCGGCGGTATCCTTGTCATCACCGAAGGCGTTTTCGGCATGAGTGGGGATATGGGCGATATCAAAGGTCTGGCCGAACTCAAGAAGAAATACGATTTCCGTCTGGTGGTCGATGATGCCCACGGTATCGGGACGATGGGTGCCCATGGCCGGGGAACAGGAGAAGAACAAGGTGTGGAAGATGCTATCGACATCCATTTGGGAACGTTCGCCAAATCCTTCGCTTTGGTAGGCGGTTTCGTGGCCGGTCCTAAGGAAATCATCCGTTACCTGCGCTTCAACTTGCGTTCGCAGATTTATGCCAAGAGCTTGCCGATGCCTATCGTTATCGGGGCCCAGAAACGTTTGGAAATGATGAAGACCCATCCCGAACTCCGCGAAAAGCTGTGGACTATTGTCCGCGCGTTGCAAGGCGGTTTGAAGGAAAACGGTTTCAACATCGGTCTGACCAATTCGCCTGTCACCCCGGTAACGCTCAACGGAAACGTGCCCGAAGCGACCAACCTGACTTACGATATCCGCGAATACTACAATATCTTCTGCTCTATCGTGACCTACCCGGTCGTTCCGAAAGGCACTATCATCCTGCGCTTGATTCCTACGGCCGTCCATACGCTGGACGATGTCAAATACACGCTCGAAGCCTTCAACGCTGTCAAGGAAAAGCTCTTCAACGGCACTTATGCCAAGATGGAGATGAAAGCGATGAACGCATAACAGCAAATACCTCCAAGACAGGAAGAAACTGTCTGAAATGTTCCTATTATAACGATAGCGACCCTGACAGAATACGTTCTATCAGGGTCGTCCCGTATAAATACCTGCCAATCACGACAGTTTCCCTCAAATTTTTTTCAGCAGCTCAACCAAATCCTCTTCCGGATTCAAGCCCAAATGCTTCCGCAAGCGATAGCGATTCATGTTCAATGTCTTTATCGAATTGCCGGTAACCATAGATATTTCCCTGATTGACAATCCCATTCTGAGAAAAACAGCCAATTCTTGACCTTTCCCCGTCATACCTGGATACCGGGCAGCCAAACGTGTACAGAAAGCTTCATTCTGGGCATCGATCTCTCTTGACAATTCGTCATCCGCAATAGAAATCTCATTTTGGCCAATAAACATATTGATTTTCTTCAGCTCGACAGGTATTTCCTGGGCATCCAGCTTATATGTCGCCCGTATCTTCTCCCGGATTTTCTCCAACAGTTCGTTCCTGTACCGCACAAACATCATTGTGTATGCCAATTTGCCTTCCGTCTCTTGCAAACGTGACGAAACTCCGGAAATCGCCTCTTCCTTCCTCTTCAGCTCCAATTCCATAATCTTGCGGTGAGACTGTTCCAGTTCCATCTGCTGCGCAAGGACTTCCATTTCCTTCTTTTTCCGCAAAAAACGTTGCCGGACATACAGCCCTCCCATGCAAAGCATCAACACCGCAAACAATAGCAGATAGTTCCTCTGACGAATAGCCATCCGATGCTCTTGCTGGCGCATCTCGTATTCTTGTTCCAACTTCATCAGTTTTTGATGTGTGAAACTATTCTCTATTTTCCGAAGGCTTCGTTCCGATTGTATCGTCTTGTTGATTTCCAACTGTTTCTGCGTACATGCATAAGCCATGGCGTAGTCTTTTCTCTGTGCATGCACCTTTGTTCGGACAGCATAATTCTCATATAGCAAATCCTTGGCATCCACTTTCCATGCATAAGATTCCGCTTTCTCCAAAGCAACCAAAGCTTCATCGTACCGCCCCAGATAGTAATACTGCCGTCCTAAATTGTTATAATTCTCTGCCAAAGACCAGATTACATTCAAGGACGTATTAATCCGTATCGACTCCTCCAACATGGAAATCTTCTGCAAGCCATTACCTGGGGACATGCACAAGTTGTTGATAATGGCCGCCACATATTTTTGATTTTCTATGCTTCTTGCTATCTGCAAAGCAATATTGAAGCAAGAATCCGCGGAAAAGTAATCTCCGCTATAATAATAATTCAATCCATAATTATTATAAGCCGATGCCAATCCTTCCGGAAAGTCAAGCTCTTCACACAACTTGATGCTCTGACGAATATAAAAAGCCGCATCCGGGAAATTATCCAAGCGTGTATAAACCCAGCCTATCCCGTTGTAGATATCCGCTTTGATATGCAAAGAATCAGCAGGGCAATACTCCAACGCATTCAAATATACACTGAGACTCATCTCGAAATCCCCCTCTACCATAGTCACCCATGCATACGAAGCCAATGCCTTGGCACATACGGCTTCGTCTTTTGAGGCTTGCCCCATCTCATAGGCCACCAAAGCGCTTTGTTTGGCCTGTTCCGGAGCAGACATATCCAACAAATACGCTTTCTCCAGCAAGGAATCCACCGACTGCGCCTGCAAAGAAAGCCCTGTCATCAAATAGGCAAAAACAAACGAGAACAACATTATCTTTCCTATTCTTTTCCTTTTCTCCGTATATACTTTCTCCATTGTGTCTTTTGAATTCCGCATACCATACTACAGAATCCAAAGAACGCAAAAAAAGTTCATTTCAACAATACCGGCCCATAAGAACCATCAAGAGACCAATCCCCTCGACATAAATGATAAACACTAAAGCCGGCATGCCCGAGTTCAGGCATGCCGACCATAGTCTCAAAAGAAAACGACTAAGGAATAAAGACTCTATACACCCGCACTTCTCCATCCAAGCCCCAAATACGAGCGACATAAACACCGGCAGGCAGTGAGCCTACATGAAATTCTGTTTTCCCTGCCACGTCCGAGACGCACAAATGCCCTACAGCATCAAACAATTCAAAGCCTTCACATCCGCCTTTTATCTTCAACATATCGCCATCCACATACACACCCGATATTTGCGCCGCCAAAGCTTCCATTGAAGCGTCCGAACCGGACACGGTAAAGGCGATGGTCAAATCTTCCGATTCGCCTGTCTCGTACACCCGAGTCACTCCGACATAATGCGTCCCGTTTTTCAAGCCAGTAAGCAGATATTCGGTTTCCGAGGTTTCCGCTATCTTGGTCCCGTCCAAATACACATGGTAAGTGTCTGCCGATTTCTTCTGTACCGGTTCCGGACGGCTTACTCCGATGGAAATATTATCTACAAACAAGATAAAGCCATCCTCGCATTGACGACGCAAGGCCACAAACTTGGCTTCGGTCGGAATCTTGTAGGCAAACGAGGTCCACGCTGTTGGAACCACAACAGGCTCTTCATCCAACCAGATAAAGGAGGCCGTATCGGCAGTCGTAGTCGAGTAACCTACACTGACATACTCATCATTATAGAACACACTGTCATCATTGAATTTACGAGCATAGAAACTGAACTCGAAGTCCTTATAGAAATCCAATTCGGGCGATATCAGCCAATCATCTGCAGGAATTCCTCCCGATGGGCAGAAAAAGGCCAACATCCTATCCCCGTCGTACGCTCTTGTAGCATGAGGAGGAGTGGTTGTCAACGGATTGAACAAGACCGCAGCCATCTTGGCGCCGGAAGTCGGGAAAGAAGTATTTCCGAAACGATAGGTCGGGGCCCCATCGGCATCCACATATTGCCAACCAGCCGTACTGCCCGGATTCAATTCAAAATCGGCAGCAGCCGTACCGTCTTCAAAACTATCGAAGATATTGGCAAACGTATTCCAAAGAACTTTTCGCTCACTGGCTGTTCCCGTTTCGAGCACATCGATATTGTCTACAGGATACAATATTTGCATCAGTGTGTAAGTGAACGTGTAGGAAGGCTCTTCGTCCACTATGATTGTCTCGTTTATA
Organism: Candidatus Pullibacteroides excrementavium; assembly: GCA_017694335.1. Taxonomy (GTDB): domain Bacteria; phylum Bacteroidota; class Bacteroidia; order Bacteroidales; family P3; genus Pullibacteroides; species Pullibacteroides excrementavium. Next base: position 3,747 of record JADIMZ010000062.1, on the reverse strand, counting down.
TCTTCATACCCCGCTTTAGATATTTTCAAAGCATACTCTGCTTTCCATACATTCTCAAATACCGCCGCACCATTCTTCACAGTAGCCCTATATACATGCCCAGCGCCATTGTCCATTGTAACCAAAGCCCCGTCAGCCGAGCCTGAGGCATCATTCGTTTCAAGCTCTACACGCACATCCGTTTCCATCTTCACAGGAATCTCTTCTGAAAAAACAGGATCCGACAACAGATTTTCAACCGGATATACCGCGCGGGCAGCATATTGGTAAATACCTTGGGGCAATGCATCGAATGTATCATCTTCCAATGTAGTCGCTGTTATATTCTCGCCTATCATAGTCCATGAATCAGCATCATCCATATCGCCCACATCAAAACGGTATATATCGTAAACCACATTCAAAGGCGTGGATTCCGCAGGTTCCAGATGTTCGGCTTCGGCTCGCAAAAGCAAACGGTAGTTCCACCCATTCTCTTCAAAGTACACCAGATAGTTAGCTGTATTATAATTGATACTGTAGCACTGGGTACGAGCCATCTGATTGGCAGGATTCGTATTCGTATCTATCGCCATCGAAACATTTCCATTCCCACTCAAAGCCAACATGAATCCTCGGGGTGCAATGACCGCCGAATCCAATTCCAAGACAAACCACTGCTCATCCACCCCTTCAATATTTTTTTGTTCGTAAAGCTTGTTCGCGGTAGGATTGCCTTCTTCATCCAAATCAAACAGATATACATGATACAAATCTGCCTTATAAGGACTCTCACTGGCCCGTGTGTACCATTTCACCCTCCGTACGGCCGAAGGTTCACGATACACTGCAGCCATGATGTGGTACTCCGAACCGGCATCGTAGCCTAAGCTATGATTGGCCATCGGCACTCCATTATCATAGCTATGCTCTTTCAAATCCAGAGGACGTTCCAAAGACAAGGTCAAGGGGGCAGTATCCGTCACCGACAGACTGTAGGGAGCAATATTGGACAAGGAAAGTTTTACTTCTCCTAAATCCACATCATCCAGCATCGATTGCTCCATATCCACGGATTTGTAAGCGTTCTTGCTGATTCTTACCGTATAATTTTCCTTTTCAAAGACACTATCGATTTCAAAACGCCCTTCGGCATCGGTATAAGCTTCAAAATGCGCGTAACCATCCATGCAGACCCTTGCACCGGACAAGATATTGCCGCCTTGATCCTTAACAATACCGCTCAAAGACCAATAAGGCAATGATTCCAGCTTCACATCGGCTACCGTTTCTTGCATAGCCACGATCTCCACTGTATCCTTGTAATCCTTGTAACCTGTCATGGACACCTGAATCGGATATTGCCCTTCAATCAAGACCGGATAAGCATATCGACCTTCCTCATCGGTCTCAACCGTCAAAGAGTCGGACAAGACGACCAAAGCATTTTCAATTGGCGTGCCTTCAACATCCGTCACCGTACCTTTCAGGCTTCCTTCATCATTGCGTTTGAACTCCACGTCTTCCAAATGCAGGACAAAACCCGAACCAATTTCCATGGCATGGCGGAAACTCAAATAATAGATGCCCGTTTCCTCCACTACTACCGGCAAGGAAACATCTTCCCCATAATAGTCTTTCATAGTCGTATCGCAAACCAATATCGTCTGCTCGTCCGGAGTATTGCCACTGCCAAGCCTGATTTCAAAGCGTTCCGCCTCATAGTAAGCCGTCCGCACATGGAAAGAAAGCAAGTAGTCGCGCCCCGATTCGATATACAAAGGAGGAGAAACCATCCAGTCGTCCAACGGATGCTGATAAGAATTGTCTGCATAGGATTCGGCTCCTGGCCTTGACCCGGTAGACTGTCCTATCTGCCAAGACTGACCACTACTGTCCATATCATACAAGGTCCACAATGACAATGATTCTTCTGTTTCTAAAGAAGAAAAGAACGGCAGCGCCAAAGCATCGCCCAACAAAACAGACTCCGTCTGCGCTACGCCCCCTTTCCCGTCGGAAGACACGGACTGTATATGGTAAACATATCTATTGTAGGCCATCACATTCCTATCGGTAAACGTTTGATCTTTCAAACCGGTGGCAAGTACCGTCGAGTCTGGCATACGCAATATGTCATAAGACAAGCTCGATTCATCGAACCATCCCCCTTGCAAACCCGCTTCCGGAGCATCCCAACTCAGAACCACGGTATTCTGGTCTTGCTTTTCAGCCTGGATGGAAGCAGGGCTGCCCGGAACATCCCGTCCGACATAAGAGGAAGCAGATTGCCACATACCTTCGCCAATCTCGTTATAAGGAATCAGTTTATACACATGGAAGCCCGACCGAACTGTCAAATCCGTATAGGAAGAAGTGGAACCCGGCAAAATATTTTCCTCTGTGTGTATCAAAGTATCGTTTCGGTAAATTCCTACAGAAGATAGTGAAGAGAGGGGCTCCCCAGCCATTGTCAACGCAGGATTCTTCCAGCTTATTTCCATTTCCTGCGCACCCTCTTCGCCTGGAGACAATAGCAATTCTTCTACTGCTGCTGGCGCGTCAGCCACCGCTTCCGTATAAGCGGGGAACAAACCTATCACTTGGTAATTGGAAGGAAAGGAACCTACCTGCTTGCTCGTAAAGGATTCTAGATCCACTTCATACAAAGCACAGCTCCCATAACGGGTATAAGCCCAATAACATTTCCCTGTAGAATAGTCAAATTCCATACTTTGCAATCCTTGGGCATAAGTCCTCAAATCACCCAATTCAGTCGGGAGGCCTGTTTCCTTGTCCAATTCGGACAACATGCCGGACGATTCCGTCACAAACAAACGTCCATCAGGGCTACAGGCCAACGTATTATACACTTTCAAGTCTATCGTGGCCACAACCGACAATTCTCCCGTCTTCAAATCAAGTGTCATCAAAGATGTAGCCGGATAATCTTCTCCCAAAACATACATGGTCTGCGTTGTCCAATCATAAGTCATTTCAGATATGATGGATGGGGCCGCACTCATGTCTGCCAACAATTCTCTTTCCCCAGTTGTGAGGTCATAAGCAAAAATACCATAGGGTGTCTGATCCGGATTACATAAGGCCACATAATAAGATCCCTCAGCATAAGCGGCAGCACTTGCCAGATAAGAATCTTCCGCATGCAATAATTCAGAAGAAGATGGAGACTCCAAAGGAAAAGAAATGATTCCCCCAGGTGTGTTAGTATTGAAACCATACATCCGGGTCGTCTTGTGTACTATCAAATCTTCTTGTGCCTGCAAAAAGGCCCAACCTGACAGCAGCAAAAACATCAGGAAAAATACACCAGCTTTTTTCATTGTTATGAGTTTTAATTAATACTTGTCTGCCTTCTTTCAGGCATGTTGTTTGCACAAATTTGATGAAAAAAGGACAGACGCGTACAAAAAAACAGCGATTTTTTATGACTACAAAACATCATAAAAAAGGAAAGAACACCCCTACAAAATAAACAACAATACATTAACAATCAATACAAATAGTTTTTTTTTAGAACCTACAAGTTGTAATTCAAGAAACGTAAGAAAAAGGACCGCCCGAGAAGCCATTTGTAATGGCATCCCGGGACGGGCAGATTATCGCCATAAGATTTCGAATAAAAAAAAAGGGCGACCGGATGGTCGCCCTCTGTGGGCGGCGACGACCTACTCTCCCACGCTTTAGACGCAGTACCATCGGCGCGCGCGGTTTTAACTTCTCTGTTCGGAATGGGAAGAGGTGGTA
>JADIMZ010000061.1 GCA_017694335.1 Candidatus Pullibacteroides excrementavium | reverse complement strand
TCCCGGCAATAGAAGCGGCCGCCCCTGCCGACACCTTAGGCGAACCGATGGCCGAAAAACGTCAGGAAAGGCCCATGCCCTCCCGACTCAAGCATAAGGCGGCCAAAGACAGTTTGCAGATATCCCTTCTGCTGCCACTCTACAGCGAGATGCCCGAAAGCCGGCGAGCCTACATCTACCTTCCCTATTTTGAAGGGGCCAGCGTTGCCTGGATTGAAAAAAACGACTCTTCCTATTTTATCTCAATCGCAGATTCCAGCAGACTCGTCTCGGACTCCCTTGCCTTTCCGGCAGACAAGCGGCAGGCAATCCAGTCCGCCCCCATGCCTTCGCCCATCTACAGACCCAGGACCAGCAAAAAACAACCCGGCCTGAAGTTCAGACTATTCGATATAGCCCAGACCCCCTATGCTACCGACCAATATTCCCGCAGCCTGCACAGCACTCTCAACGACCCGGAATTCCAAAAATCGGATGTAATTGTCGCCGGCGCTTTTGTCAACCAGTTTCCATTGATAGACAGCTTCTCCCGCAAGTACCAGATTCCTCTGATGCATCCTTTCTCCGAACGGGATTCGATGGCCGTCGGCAACCCTTGGTTCATGCAGGCATCGGCTTCGTCCATGGCTCAAATCCGAACAGTGGCGGAACTGGTGAAAAATAATTTCCCCGACACGGCCATAGTTGTCATCATATCCGACTCGTCCCAAACGGAACGGAGCAAAGCCAAAGCGCTTCAGCAAATGCTCCCGGGCAGCAAACGATACCTGTTCAACCCCGTCACCCAGATTCTGCTTGAAGAGCTGGTAATGGATACGGCTGTCATCATCATACCCTTCTACCAAGAAGAAATCACTGCTGTCAAGACCTTCCTGCCCCTACGCCAAGGCCAAGGGAACATCACCATCATTGCCCCAGCCACATGGCTCGAATACAGCACGACTGACGTGGATTACTTCCTGCAAAACAACCTGACCGTCTACAGCACGTTCCATGCAGACAAAGAAAGCCCGGAATTCAAGGAGTTTGCCCGCAAATACTATATGGTATATCACGGGATGCCCAGCACATTGGCCTATCAAGGATACCTCGGCTTCGGCTGGCTGATGGACATGCTTGCGGAATACAATGCGGATTTCATGCGGCATATCGAAGAGGCCGAAGAGAATCCCTTCCTGTTGGAAGAGCGTCCCGCCGGTGGCTTTGAAAGCACGGATATCCGGATTTTCAAACTGACGGAAAACGGTTTGGAGGAAATAGCCGTCATGCAGACATCAGCCATGGAAAGACTGCCGGAAGCCGAGATGCCCGAAACGGAAGAAACGCCCGTGCAACGCAGCGAATCCGCCCTTGATTTCGAATAAGCCTCTACAACAAATCCTCGCCACGGTTTCCCGCAGCGAGGATTTGTTGTTCCGCAAAAGGCTCGCAACGAAGTAGATGCCTTCTCCGCAAAAAATAATCATTTTTAGAGCGCAGATACGAGGCGCGAGCCTTGCGCGGCGCGGGAGCGTACTGTTGCTGCTCCGCAGCGAGTGCAGGCTGCGCCTCGGCATAGTCAAAGCAAGCTCTGCCTCTGCTCTCGGCTTGCGCTGCAGTTCGTGACCAAGCCGCAAAAGACTCGCAACAAAGTAGATGTGCTCTAAAAATAGTTGATTTCATCGACCTTTCTCCGCCTCGGCCATATTCAAGCAAGGAAACGGCTTGATATGGCACTCGGCTTAATCGAAAGGTTATTTTCCGAAGTAACGCTTATAAAGACCAGCAAACCCCTGCCCATGACGCGCCTCGTCCTTAGCCATTTCGTGGACGGTATCGTGGATGGCATCCAGATTCAGTTCCTTGGCACGCTTGGCGATACGCATCTTGTCGGCATTGGCACCGGCTTCGGCGTACATGCGCTTTTCAAGATTGGTCTTGGTGTCCCAAACCACTTCGCCCAAGAGTTCGGCAAACTTGGCGCAGTGTTCGGCTTCCTCAAAGGCATAACGCTTGAAAGCCTCGGCGATTTCAGGATAACCTTCGCGGTCGGCCTGACGGCTCATAGCCAAGTACATGCCCACTTCGGTAGCCTCGCCCATGAAGTGCGTGTTGAGGTCTTTCTTCATTTCATCATCGCAATCCTTGGCCACGCCAATCACATGTTCGGTCACGAACGTCAAAGCGTTTTCATCTTCTACCAATTCCTTGAACTTTTCAGCAGGAGCCTTGCACTGAGGGCATTGAGCCGGAGGATTAGCGCCTTCGTATACAAAACCGCAAACTGTGCAAATCCATTTCTTTGTCTTAACCATGATATTGTAGTTTTTAAGGGTTTAAAATTCGTTTCAATCTCCTATCGGGAAGCTCGATGCCGTTGGGATTCCCGATACGAACCCAGCCCGGCACCCAAGCCCCGCGCGCGGAAATAATTCCGGCAGAAGCTATCGTGCCTGCTTGTCCCGGCATTCCCGGCAGAGCCCGTAGTACGAAATTTCCTCCCGGTCCACTTGCAAGCCCAAGTCCTCGAAACTCGGCAAATCGGCCATGCGGTCATGAGGCAAGTCGTACACCCGGCCGCAACAAGTGCAGATAAAATGGTCATGCGGTTCCAGATGCCCGTCGAATCGCTGGTTCGCGTACTCGATATTGAGGCTCCGCACCAGACCGGCATCGCACAAGACCCGCAAGGTGTTATAGACCGTCGTCTTGGACAAGGTGGGCATCTGCGGCTGCAGGCGGGAGTAAATCGTATCCACGGTGGGATGGTCGTAATGATGGCAGAGGTCGCCCAGCACGGCAAGGCGTTGCACCGAGGGCCGCAAGCCGGCTTCCAACAGCCTCCGGCTCAGTTCTACCGTAGTAACATCCTTGCTCTGTTGCGTTTGCATCTCTATCTTGTATTCATTACAACTTTAAAACAATTGCAAATATACAAAGATTTCAGAAAACACCAAGCCGAAACAAAAAAAACGGCCGGATCGCCCTTACGCAACCCAGCCGTTTCCACCTCACTTATCATTGATCCCGGAATTCCTCGCCGCTATTCAGAGGCAGGGACGGGATGCGAACGTTGCCAGGCGGCGTGGAGACTGTCCATCTGCGCCATGACAACACGCTGCACGCTATCGTAGGCGGCGCGAAGCTCCGGCTTGACCGGCACATCGGGCGGGGCTTCCATCGTGAGCGGGTTGATGGCACGCCCGTTCTTATAGACCCGGAAATCCAGATGCGGCCCGGTGGAAAGCCCGGTGGAACCCACATAACCGATTACCTGTCCTTGACGAACCCGTGTCCCGACCGCAATGCCCTTGCCATACCGGCTCAGATGCATGTACGAGGTCGTATAAGTGGCATTATGCCGAATCTTGACCATATTGCCGCCGCCCCGGTCGTACTTCTTGGCAATCACCTTGCCATCGCCGATGCTCTTGACCGGCGTGCCGACCGGCGCCGCGTAATCCACCCCGTGATGCGGACGGTAACGCTTCAATATAGGATGGAAACGGGCATTGGAGAACTTGGACGAGATACGGTAATAATCCAAGGGCGCTTTCAGGAAAGCCTTGCGGAGGCTATTGCCCGAGGTGTCGAAAAACATCCGGACACTGTCCTGCACAAAAGGAATCGCCGGATACCAGTCCTTCTGATGGATGAAGATGGCCGACTGGATGTCGTTGATTCCCAACGCCACCGTATCGTCGATATAGGCCACATCGTACAGGACTCGATAGGCATCGCCCGGCTGCACGTCAAAGAAATCGATCTGCCAAGCGTAAAGATTGGCCAAATCCATGGCCAGCACCGGGTTCGCTCCCGAAGAGACCATCGTCTCCCAAAGCGAGCTTTTGATGACCCCTTCGGTATAGTGCCGCTTATAGACCACCGGCTTCTCGTACTCGTAGGCCACAATGGTATCGTTCCTAAGGTCTATCACCGCAAAATCGAGCTTGGACTTGGCAAAGATGATGGCGCAGACCGTGGACGCGCTGTCGCGGAGATTCAAGGTGTAATAAGGGAAACCGGCCTGGATGCGGCGAGGGTCGAGCACTTCGGCCGAAGCCTGGGAGATACGGTAGCTATAGGCGGGAGAAAAGCCGCAATTGGCAAAAATCGCCGCCGGGGTCTCCCCTTTCTTGATCCGGTACTCGTTCAAATCGAGCGTGTCGGCGCAAATCCCGTAATAGTAAACGTGCTGTTCTTCCTCTTCTATACCCGAAACCGGACGGGAACCCGACTCCTTGCAGGATACAAGCAGAGCCATGCCCAGCAAGGCAAAAATCGCCCCGAAACTTATCGTTGACAAAAATCTTTTCATCTTCCCCATAATTGCGTGGAAGCTTGAAGAACGGCACTCCTTCAAGCAAGCTGCAAACTTACGGAAAAGTTTCAAATAGAATCCCGCCCCTTGCTGCCCGAACAAGGCATCCGGGACCTTTTTGTAAATTCGGCTGTCGCCGAAGATTGATTTCATCGGAACCACATTGGCTCTGCTCTCGACTTTCGCTATCGTTGATTGCTTCGCATCGAAGATTGGCTACGCCGAAGCCCCTACGCCTCGGCCATGCTCAAGCATGGGAATGGCTTGGCATGGCTCTCGGCTTAATCGGGGCTTTGCTTGGTCTCGGCATAGCAAATCGAGCAAGCTCGTTTGCTCTGCGCTCGACTTTCGCTATCTTTGCCCCATACATTTAGCACAACTTATCCAGCCATGATGAAATTTCCAGTAGGGGTACAGACCTTTGAGAAGATTCGAGAAGAGGGTTATGTCTATGTGGACAAGACCGATTTGATATACCAATTGGTATCCACGGGCACCATTTATTTCCTGAGCCGGCCCCGCCGCTTCGGAAAGAGCCTGCTGGTTTCCACGCTGAAGAATTACTTCCAAGGCAAAAAGGAGCTTTTCCAAGGCTTGACGATAGAGAAATTAGAAAAGGACTGGCTCGAATACCCCGTGTTCCATATCGACTTCAATAGCGTCAATTTCCTGAATCCAGGGACTTTGGACTCGACCTTGGAAGGCTACGTGTCCTCTTGGGAACGGGAGTACGGCAAAAGTCCGGATTTCAAGGACATCGGGAGCCGTTTCGCCCACGTGCTGGCGCAGGCGCACAAGCAGCACGGCCGCCGCTGCGTGGTCCTGGTGGACGAGTACGACAAGCCGATTCTGGATGTGCTGGACATGGACATCAAGGTGGATATCCAAGGCACGGAATACCGTTTGGAGGACTGGAACCGCTCGGTGCTGAAAGCCTTCTACTCCGTCTTCAAGGGGGCGGATGCCGATTTGCAGTTCGTGCTGCTCACCGGGGTGACCAAGTTCTCGCAGGTGAGCGTCTTCAGCGGCTTCAACCAGCCTTCCGATATCAGCATGGCACCCAAATACGAAACCCTCTGCGGCATCACACAGCAGGAGATGGAACATTATTTCGCCGAACCGATCCGGGAAATGGCCGATCGGTTCAAAGTCAGCGTCCCGGAGATGCTGCAACGGCTCAAAGCCCAGTACGACGGATACCATTTCAGCGAGAACCTGACCGACATCTACAATCCTTACAGCCTGTTGAACGCTTTCGACCAGCAGGTGTTGCGCGATTTCTGGTTCAGCACCGGCACGCCCACCTACCTTCTGCGGCTCTTGGCACACAGCCACGAGAACCTCAACGAGATGACCGGACGGTATTACGCTCCGAGGGAGTTCGTGGACTACAAGGCGGACGTGGAGAAGCCCCTGCCGATGATTTACCAAAGCGGCTACCTGACGATAAAGGAATACGACCCGGATTTCGGCACTTTCCTCTTGGACTTCCCCAACAAGGAGGTCAAGAGCGGCTTCGTCAGCTTGGTGGCGGCAGGCTACCTGAAGCCGGAGGAAGACATGAATGTCTGGATTCGTACCTTGGTGCAAACGCTGCGCAAGGGCGAGCCGGACACGATTCGCGACTTGTTCACCTCCTTCCTGGCCAGCATACCCTACACGGCGCGGCGCAAGGAAGACCAGAAGGAGCGCGAAAGCTATTTCAACTACACCTTCTACCTGATATTCAGGATGGTAAGCGTCTATGCCACTTACATAGAAAAGGAACAGAGCCAGGGACGTTCCGATTGCATCGTGGAGACCCCGCAGTATGTCTATATCTTTGAGTTCAAGTTGGACGGCAGGGCGGACGAAGCCTTGAAGCAAATCGAGGACAAGGGCTATGCCAAGCCCTACTTGTCCGACCCACGCAAGCTGTTCAAGATAGGCGCCAGCTTCTCCTCCCAGACCGGGACGATAGAAGAATGGAAGACGGCGGAATAGGCAAATATCGTTAAGAACAGTTTACGAACCAGCCGTCAAGCGCTTCTTTCCAGGTTCCAAAAGCACCATTTTTTTACCTGACACCTTGCCTTCGGCCCCCCGCCAGGGCAGCTCCCGAATCCCGAACTTTTTTCGTACCTTAGCGTGCTTTTTGAGCCGCCCTTGCGGCAAAGCTTCATCATGTTTTGTACTCCATTTCATGAAACAGCCAAACAGAACCATCTGCGTAGTGGCCGATGACGACCCTATCGTATTAAAAAGACTGGAACAGGCCATAGGAGACTCCCATTGCTTTGACATTGTCAAACCGTTCGACCAATTGGCACCTGCCTTGCTATTCATAGAAAGGAATCCTGTATCCCTTTTTATCACCGATATCGAATTCCCGCACGGAGAACTTAGCTACAACCACCTTTCCCGCATCTCCCATACTCCGGTCATCCTGATATCCACCTATGGCCACCATTTTTTAAGAGGATATAGCACTATCACCCGGAACAAGAACGTAGTTGGCACCGTCAAAAAACCGATCACAGATGAAACAATCCAGGACATACTTGAACTGCACCGTTCAATCCAACAGCAAGGCATGGACAAATCGGCCATCAAAAGCACAGCCACAAACCAAACCATATTGCTTCAAAGAGAAAACAGCGAAAGACAAGTCGAAATCCGATATAGCCAGATAGCCATGATAAACAGCTCCCGCAGCCCCCGAGGCCTGGCTTTCTACCTGAACGACGCCAAGAAGCCTTATTATCTCATACCCGGCCAACTGCAACCCTGCTTCAACATGTTGAACCGGCAATGTCCCGGACTTTTCTTCCTTATCCCTCACACCGGCATTGCCAACTTATGGAACATGACGCTCAATGGGAATACCCTAATCGCAAGCCGAAGCGAAATCAAACACCAATTAGCCGTACCTGCCTCTATATTGCCAGTCCTAAAAAAGGTCACGATGGAATGGTCAATGTAGCCACCACCTCATTCTCGGGAAAATCCCATTTCAAAACAGCTTCTCGACCATATGCCAGTTCGAGCCGCCTTGTCAATACATCAAGGCCATGAGAATCCGGACTTTTGGCAAATGACTGGCCTGGGCTTACTTTGTTTCTGAACTGCATTTTGATTCTATCCGAATCCGTAAAATCAAAACACACTGACATATAGCTACCCGTACCGGTAATCCCGTGCTTGAACATGTTGCCTATAAGGGTCTCCGTTACCATAGGCAGGACATAAACTGCCAATATTTTTCCTTTTTTTTCATAACGGACAGGAGTTTCCGGGTAAATCTTCTCGTAGAACGCAATCAAGCGCTGGGCAAATTCCACTTCCTGTTTCAAGGGGTAAAAAGCCTGGCTATTATTCCGGGCACTGAAATTATAAAGGTATAAGCATTCCGCCAAATCCTGTCGCGATTCGGGATGCGTTCCCAAATAAGCGTCAAACAGATTTCCCGCAAAATGCTCATGCATCCGATATCCTTGTATCTCATTCTGGAGTTTGTTCTTCTCTTGCCAGTACCCTAACTCCTTCTTCTGCAGTTTGACAAACTCCAAGGCATCCTTAAAAACCAAGCCGAAGCCCACAATGGAGAAAAGCGCCAAGTCCCGAAGGGCAATATCGAGCAATGTCTTCACGACCACAAAAGAATATGACTCAGACACTTTACCCGGTCTTGGATGCACCAGTTTCAAAATAGGATCAATAACGTACAAATATTCCAATGCTATGGCGCACCAACAAATCAAAAGTCCCGCAGCAATGAAACGATAAAGATATTTTTTCCGATAGCATTGCTTATAGGCAAAAAAATAAAAAATATAAATCCCAATAGGAATGATATAAAAAGAGAAGAACTCATGCGTTTCATCAGGAAAATACCGCCATGAGGAATGGAAAAACCATATCCAATGAAACAATCCCCACGCTACTATCTGCAGTATAATTCTAAACCAAGACTTCCCCCACAAGCAGCTGCACAGCCTTTTAAACCCTGCCACCACCTTTCTACTGAAAGTCTTACAATAGGTATAAATTTTATCCATCTATTATACATTCTTATATATCGGCATATCTGTAAAAGTAATATTTTTTACAACAAAACAATGAGTCCTCGAATCCCTTTCCAGAATCTGCGGAGGGATATTAATCCATCGAGTTTCGCCTTCTATCTTAAACGAACGCGCAGGCATAGCGAAAGTCTCATAATCTGAAATATCTTCCGGATACAAGCATCGACCGACATAACGAATACCTTGTAATTCTTTAGCTTTAGGAAACATTGGTTCCAACTCCAATCCACCTTCAACATGGCACTCACGTCCTGAACCTTGGCAATCCACATGTTGGCACCTTTTGTCCTCATTACAAGACCCATCACAATTCTCCTCCGTATGTCCGGCACGAGTCTGAAGAGAAATAACATTCCCTCCCCCTTTGGCTTCCTCACCAACCACCCAACGAGCCACAGCTTCTATGTTTCCATCCTCATCATTGCCCTCCACTCCCGAAGATTCCGAAGTGCAAGCAAACAGAGCCAAACTCATTCCTAACAAACCTAAAAAACACTTCTTTTTCATGACAATATGATTTAAAAGCATATACAATACATCACCCAACACCCCATACTCTCATTCCCATACCCCCCCTTTCTCATGCCAGCAACAAATGGTAAAAGAAATATCTTCGCATTGAAAAAACAAATCCTTAGAATAAAAACAAGGCCTCCCAACCAAAACCCAACCAAAGACATTTCAGCAATAAACTCAAAAAACAAGCACTTATAACATATCAGAAAATTTCAAAAAACTTCACATCCTATCACTTCATCCTTTTCCATGCCCCTCGTCTCAAACGAAGAAAAATTTTTAAATATTATTTACATATAGCTATTTTTAACACATACAATATATTACAAAAATACCGATGGTTGACTTTTGGTTGGGAACGCCCTTTTCCATAAGACCTCCTTTGCCAGTAGCCTTAGTCTCCCTAACTTCGGTCACCAAATTTGGCAAAGCGCTTTGCAAAAACATTAACAAACTAAAAACACAATTTTATGAAAAAGATCGCTTTTCTCTTAGCCTTAAGCATGGCTATGGTTATGACAACAACAAACGCTCAAATCCTCGTCAACACTGATGGCGGAGTTAAGATTGGAACACCGCAAGTATCGTCGCTCCCAAGCCCTATAGACCCGTCGTGGCAATTGAGTTCGAAAGGCTTGGAAGTATCCGTAGGGGATATTCTCTTCCACACCTCCAAAGGAAATCTGCAAATCGATGATTTTTCTACAACCACTATGAGTAGCGGTGGCGGTGGAATCACCATTGGCAAAAACGTCAATGCCACTGCTATTACCGGATTCAATTTGTGCGTAGGAACCAGCTCGGATTACGCCTTCCGGATATATACCGACGAAATCATCAGCACTTCATCGCAAAAAGTCTTGTCCGACCGGCGTTACAAGGAAAACATCGAGGATTTGGGAAACGTCTCAGGCAAAGTGCTGCAATTAAGACCGGTCACATTCGATTTCAAGACACCGGAAAACTATACTGGTGACACAACGATGCTCAAGGGGAAAGTGGGTTTTATCGCACAAGAAGTGCAAGAACTGTTCCCCAACTTGGTGGGTTACCTCCCGGATGCAGACCAATACATATTGGATTACACCTCGCTCATACCCTATTTGACCCAAACCATTCAATTGCAAGCCCAGCAATTGGCAGCGCAGGAAGAACGGATTGCAGACTTGGAGGAAACGTTAGGGTTATTGCTGGAGAACCTGCCAACGGCGCAGACACGGGCACCACAGGCTCCCTTTGTAGGCAATGAAAGGGGCAACGAGTCGATACCGCAGGCTCGGCTTCACCAAAATACACCCAATCCTTTTTCCGGAACTACCGAAATACGCTACGAACTGCCGGAAAACGTGCATTCAGCCAGGATAGAAGTCCATGCGGCGACAGGCCAGCTGGTAAAGAGCCAGGAATTGCCAGCCAAACCCGGGACAGGTTCCGTATCCTTTGGAAGCAGTGATTTTGCCACGGGCATCCATACATACAGCTTGATAGTGGACAACCAGCTGGTGGCTACCAAACGGATGGTCGTATCTGAATAAATCTGTTGCCATGGAAAAAATGAACTTTTTCTCAAGAATAAGAATGCTGCCCTTGATAGCGGCAGCATTCCTTCCGTTTTCTGTTCATGCCCAAACAACGGAAACGCTTACATTCACGTTCAATATGTCCGATTTTTCCTTTGAAACCGATGCGCAGGGGCAAGTTCTCATAAGCTCGGACAAACACGACCTTAGCTTTGGTGAAGACATGTCCAAACCGGCCATCCCTTACAGGACAGTTGGAATGCTGGCCAAGCCGGACGAGGTATATTCGAATGTTTCGTTCACCTACAGCGGCGCTGTCAAGAAATCCAATGTCAGGCTGGCTTCCAATCCGGAACAGATAGAAGTCGGGGCGAATCCCGGCCCCGTAGTCTTGGCTTCGTATCCTAATGGGACTTATCCTTCTTCCTCGGAACGGGGCTATTTCCTGATGCAAGGGCTGATGGACGGGCATAGGATATTGAATTTCCAGTTCAGCCCATTCCTGTATAATGCGACTACTAAAGAACTGACCTTGTACACCAAAGTGACGATGCGGGTGACGACCAAGGCGGCTTCCTACGATATTCCGGAGAGTAAAGGTTCTATGAACAGTCTTATTCTGGGGTTGGTGGAAAATCCGGAGAAAGAAGAAGCCTATTATCCCGGCACGCTTCCTTCGCCAGGCACCTACGAATGGGGGCCGGGTTACTTGATAATCTGCCCGGAAAATCTGCGGGAGGCTTTTGAGCCGTTACGGCAATGGAAGATGGAGAAAGGTTTGTACGCGATAACACGGACATTGGAGGACATCTATAGTGCTTACGAGGGAGAGACGGAGGCTATAAAGATTAAGCGGTGTATCCAAGACTATTACTTACACCACGGGTTGAAGTATGTGCTGCTGGGGGGCGACGGGGCTAATTTCCCAAGATTCTTTTGTGGTGATGGCACAGGAAAAGTTCCGACTGATTGGTTTTATGCCTGCCTCGATGATTCAGAAGAATTTGCTTTTGACTGGAATGCCAATGACGATGAGGTTTTTGGAAATCTTTACGATGATAAGGTTGATATTTACCCGGAAGTTATTATTGGTCGAGCCCCTGTGGAGACTTCTTATGAGGTTCAGGCTTTTATTCAAAAAAACATGAGACAAGAGCTGACTCCTCCTGGTGGTGGCTGGTATAGAGACATGCTCTTTACAGGGGTAAGCATAAAACATAGCGACTTTGAACCTACGGATTCAGAAATAAATTCTCGATTCTACCATGATTCTTGCATCGGTGAAAATTTTCCAGCAAATGCCCAATTCTATTTTGGAAGGAAATATAATTATAGCATAAAGAAAGAGGCATTGCAAGAAAGGATGCAGGAAGGGTATCAAATTATTCATATGATGACACATGGGGGGATAGATGTTTTTGCGTTATCCGACAGTATAACACCTCAACATGACACAATAAAAGGACTGTATGGATTATCAGAAGCTGAACACATGGATTGCGATAAACCATCTTTGTTTGTGGCTTTGTCTTGTTTGACTAACGCGTTTGACTATAGTAGAAGTATGGGTAGGTATTTTATAAAAAATCCTAATAATGGTGTTTTTTCATATATCGGAACAACAAGAAGCAGTACATATAAATCATGGGGAACTCCATATCTGGGAATTTTTTCCACACATGCCGATTTGTTTGAAAATTTGTTTTCGGGGAAAACAAGAGGAAAAATAGGTATGGCTTTTACTCAAACTAAGGTTCAAATGGATGCGAAAGATTGGACGTTGAATTTTTATGGATTAAATCTGTGCGGTGACCCTGAGATTGCATTATACCTTGATGAACCGCATAGTTTTAATTCAATAAATGTTAGCTTGCGTAATGATGTTTTTGTCATTGATGCCGGTGTGGATAGCTGTACTTTCGCCGTGCGCTACATGCGGACTTCGGGGTCGATTTACAAGCGGGAATACAGGGAGAATGTCCGGGCACATGAAATATCTTCCGGAGAGATTGAAAGCTGCGAAATCACCCTGATGCACGATGACTACATTCCAAGGACATTCACCATCAACCCGGAATACATACAGAACGTGACGTATTCCGGAACGGTGAATGTCTCCGGCGATGTGATTGTGGCTGGAAGGGAGATAACAAACAAGAAGCCCGTGGGCGATGTAATCATCCAATCGGGAAAAACCACTTTTTCGGCGGAAAAAAGTGTTATCTTAGCACCGGGCTTTGAAGTAAAGAAAGGGGCTTCGTTCGAGGCCAAAATTCAAAAATAGGAGGAAAAGATTATGAAAACAAAAGCATTGAAATGGGCGTTGGCCGTGTTCGGGCTTGGCTTGGTGGCGTTCTTCGCCTGCGAACCCGATCCGGAATACAAGGATCCGAATGACAATCCCCAGACAGGCCCGGTGACCGATACGGTGAACCAAGACACGGTATCTTCCCTGCTGGATTTTACAATCCTGTACGAAGGAATAGGTTCTGGTATCCCTGATTACATTTTGGCAGATTTTCAAAATCAATTCTACCTTGTGCTTTCTGACCAGAATTCTTTTAGTATGATGTGCGGCTATGCCATGTATCCAGACCAAGTCATCCCGCAGGAAATCGATTTTGGTCGATATCAGGTCATTTGCCTGCTCGATACCTTGCGAACACATCCAACCTATATGATGGGCATTGCAAGCATCCAAGATAAAGGGGACTGTATAGAAGTGCAGGTGAAACGCGAGTATGATTCAAAGCCTGGCAAATACAGTCAGGCATACGTTTTTGCCCGGATGCCGAAGACCGACAAGCCTGTAGAATTTGTGGACCTGCCGTTCGAGGCGGATGTGACGGCGCCGGATTACATGCCGGAGATGGGGGTATCGGAATGCTTGAATATGGCCAAAGGCCTGGCAGGGGAAGAGACGGTCTGGTTCCGGTTCACGGACGATGGTCATCTGATTATAGAGCACCGGAGCGTGGAGCTGAACTGCGCTGAAACACTCGTGGCAACATCCATGGAAAGGGACGGCCAAAAGCTTACCATTACCGAGGAGGAGCAGTTGGGGCCGGATGGCGAATTGGCATTGTGCGTATGTGCCAAGAACGTGGCTTATAGGCTGGATGTGCCCGCTGGAGAAGATTCCCTTGAGGTCAATTACCGCTGGACGACCTTCGATCGGGGCTTGCGGACACGCACCTTCAAGATTCCCGGCCACGGCAGCGGGGAAATTTATATTGGCAAGAATTTGTGGTAGAGACCCATAGCAACGGAATTGTTTGTTATCGAATTTATAACCAAAACAGAAAGGATTGCTGTGAAAACAAAAGTATTGAAATGGGCGTTGGCCGTGTTCGGGCTTGGCTTGGTGGCGTTCTTCGCCTGCAAGCCATCCGAAGAAGGATACGAAGGACCGCTGGAGTTCGCGGTCTTGCAATCGGGCGATTATGCCGGCGGGCAGCTCGTCACGGACTATTACACGGTTTGTCGGGACTATGAATCGTATGCGGAGATGTGAAGCCGGCTTTCCTTGCCCGGAGAACCGGAACCGATGAATTTCAATGCCTACTCCGTTTTGTGCGTCGTGGACACTTTGCGTCCTTTCCCGATGTACCGCATAGGCGTGGCGGGGGTGAACCAGACGGAGGATTACGTGGAAGTACAAGTGGAGCGGACGGTGGATGCGCGGGTAGGCAGCCCGGTGCAGGCCTATGCCTTGGTCCGTGTGCCATGGATAAGCAAGGATGTGAAATGCGTGAACCTGCCGTTCGAGACGGGCATTGTCGACCCGTACATGCCGGAGTTAGGGACTTCAGAATGCCTGATGATAGCCAAGGAAGAGTACCCGGAGGAGACGTTCTGGTTCAAGTTCACCGAGGATGGCAAGTTGTTGATAGAACGCCGGAATGTAATGATGAATTGTGCTAATACCGTTTTAGAGGCCTCGGTAGCGCAGGAGGAAATGAAAATAGTCATTGAGGAAACAGAAAGCAGGGATGTTGACCTTGCGCTTTGCCGGTGCTTGAAAACTGCGGCCTATGAAGCGGATATGGCGAATGGCAGCGATTCCTTGCAAGTGGAGCTGCATACCAGTACAACCGAGTTTACCCGGACTGCCATTTTCAAGATACCCGGCCATGGCAGCGGGGAAATCGTTGTCCGTGACACGGAGGTTTCCTACGGGAAGTAGCCGGGAAAGCGGGCAATCTTTCAAGAGCAACCAAAACCCATTCTTTGCCGAGGCCGGTTCATCCGGTCTCGGCTTTTCGCATCTACAGAGTTCCCCCAAGCTTGACAAACGGATGCGCAAATACGATAAAGGCACCCATGCCGATGTTGTTTTAAGTTCTTCCTCAGAGCAGAAAGCACCACCCCGCTTGGCTACGTTTTCGCTCAAACAGGCTTGCTTTTAAATAAAATTATACGATTTGTGTTAAACTGATAAAACGGTTGGCCTGGCATGAAAACCCAAACCGACCTCGACCGGCCCCATTGCCCGCAATGGGGTCGTTTTTTTTGCATAAAAAAGCCCCGGAATTGGAATCCGAGGCATTCTGACCTTGTAGCGGGGACGAGAATTGAACTCGTGACCTCCGGGTTATGAATCCGACGCTCTAACCAAC
>JADIMZ010000007.1 GCA_017694335.1 Candidatus Pullibacteroides excrementavium | reverse complement strand
AAACTGTTTCAGGCAGCAGGGCCGCGCCCTTATGGAGGAAACTCTGTAAAAGCAAAGAGGAGAAAAGGCTGTGGGTAGCGGCCGCTTTGTTAATCAAAAAAAAATTCAAGACATATGTTTGAAAGTCTATCCGACAAACTCGACAGGGCCTTCAAGGTGCTCAAAGGTCAGGGGAAAATTACGGAAATCAATGTGGCGGAGACCTTGAAAGAGGTGCGCAAGGCTTTGTTAGACGCGGATGTCAACTATAAGATTGCTAAGCAGTTTACCGATACGGTCAAGGAAAAGGCCATGGGGCAGAACGTGCTGACCGCTGTTTCGCCCAGCCAGATGATGGTCAAGATAGTACACGACGAGCTGACTACCTTGATGGGGAGCCAGGCGGCGGAACTGAACCTGCAGATTAACCCGACGGTGATTCTGATGGCGGGTCTGCAAGGTTCCGGTAAGACGACCCACTCGGCCAAGCTGGCTTATTTCCTGAAGAACAAGAAGAACAAGAAACCGCTGTTGGTGGCGGCCGATGTCTATCGTCCAGCGGCTATCGACCAGTTGGAAACCTTGGGGCAGCAGATTGGCGTGCCGGTGTTCGCCCAGCGCGAGGAAAAAGACCCGGTGAAGATTGCCAGGAACGCGGTTCGCCATGCCAAGGAAAACGCTTTCAATGTGGTGATTGTGGATACCGCCGGCCGTCTTGCCGTGGACGAGGACATGATGCGCGAGATTGGCAATATCAAGGATGAGATCAAACCACAGGAAACCCTGTTCGTAGTGGACGCGATGACCGGCCAGGATGCGGTCAACACCGCCAAGGCATTCTACGACAAGCTGCATTACGAAGGGGTGATCCTGACCAAGCTGGACGGCGATACCCGGGGCGGGGCCGCGCTGACGATTCGTTCGGTAGTGCAGGTGCCTATCAAGTTTGTCGGGGTGGGCGAGAAGATGGACGCGCTCGACATTTTCTATCCTTCTCGTATGGCCGACCGTATCCTCGGCATGGGGGATATCGTTTCGTTGGTGGAACGCGCCCAGGCTCAGTACGATGAGGAAGAAGCCCGCAAGCTGCAAAAGAAGATAAAGACCAACAGCTTTGATTTCAACGATTTCTATAATCAAATCCAGCAAATCAAGAAGATGGGTAACATGAAGGATTTGATGGGGATGATTCCGGGCCTGGGCAAGGCTTTGCGGGATGTTGAAATCAAGGACGACGCCTTCAAGCCGGTGGAAGCCATGATCCAGTCGATGACTCCTTACGAGCGGGCCAATCCGCAAGTACTGGATGCAGGCCGTCGGAAGAGGATTGCCGCCGGGAGCGGGACCACGATTGCCGAAGTGAACAAGGTCATCAAGCAATTGGAGGATACCAAGAAGATGATGCGGGCGGTGTCCAAGCCGGGGGTGATGCAGGCGATGCGGAAGATGAAACGCCGTTAATTTTGGCGTGTGATAATGGGAAATCTGCTGCATTGCCTTCGGGTTGCGGGCTTGGTTACGTACCGGAGTACGCTCCCGCGCCCTTACCCTTGGCGGCTTTGCATATTTCCCATTCTGACACGCCAAAAGAAAGAATGCCAAGTACCTGTGCCATGCTTTTGTCGGGGCGGGTCAGGGCGTGTCGATTTTTGAAAAAGATTTTAATAGATAATTAAGTACCAATACCATGCAAATCATAGACGGAAAGGCCATCAGCGCGGATATCAAGAAAGAAATCGCGGCTGAAGTGGCCGGATTGATTGACAAAGGCCAACGTGCGCCTCATATGGCCGCTATTCTGGTGGGGCATGACGGAGCCAGCGAGACCTATGTGGCCAGCAAGGAAAAGAACTGCCATTCGGTAGGCATCACTTCATCTGTATACCGTTATGAGGAAAATATTTCGGAACAGGCTCTGCTTGAAGTGATTTCGTTCCTGAATCAAGACGAGGAAATAGACGGTTTCATCGTGCAGTTGCCTTTGCCCAAGCATATGAATGTGGATAGGATTATCGCGGCCATCGACCCGGACAAGGATATCGATGGTTTCCATCCGATGAATATGGGAAAACTGGTGTTGGGCGAAGATACTTTCATTCCGGCCACTCCTTACGGAATCATGGAAATGCTGAAGCGATCCGGCATAGAGACCGAAGGCAAGCATTGCGTGGTGCTGGGCAGGAGCAATATCGTCGGGACGCCGATGGCTTTGCTGATGAGCCGGAAGAACGCCAACGCCAATGCAACGGTGACCCTTTGCCACAGCCGGACGCAGGATTTGCCGGAAATCACCCGCCAGGCCGATATCCTGATTGCCGCAATCGGACATCCTGGTTTTGTTAAGGCGGATATGGTCAAGGAAGGGGCTGTGGTCGTGGATGTGGGCATCCATCGTGTCGAAGATCCTTCCAAGAAAAACGGCTTCCATCTCTGCGGGGATGTGGACTATGTCAATGTGGCACCTAAATGCAGCGCGATTACTCCGGTACCGGGTGGCGTGGGGCCAATGACGATTGCCGGGTTGTTGATGAACACAATGAAAGCATATCGTAAACATACAGCAAAGAAATAAGAATATGACACTGATAAAATCCATCTCCGGGATTCGGGGAACGATAGGAGGCAAGGCGGGCGAAGGCCTCAGTCCTATTGATATTGTAAAGTTTTCCTGCGCTTTTGCTCATTTCCTGCAAAAAAGGAACGCTTGGAAACCGGGAGGTAATCCTTTTCGGATGGTAGTTGGCCGGGACGGCCGTTTGTCGGGTGCGATGGTGGATGATTTGGTGAAAGGGAGTCTGTCTGGAATGGGCGTGGAAGTGATCGAGACCGGTCTTTCGACCACGCCGACTGTGGAAATGGCGGTCAAGAAGCATTCCGCCCAAGGGGGCATCATCATCACGGCCAGCCATAATCCTGTGCAATGGAACGCCCTGAAGCTCCTCAACGAAAAAGGGGAATTTATCGATGCGGCCGAAGGTGCTGAGGTGATTCGTCTTTCGGAGGAAATGGATTTTCCTTTTGCCGAAGTGGAAAATTTGGGTCAAGTAGTCGAGGACTCGGATACGTTGGAATATCATATACGGAAGATTTTGGAATTACCTTTGGTAGATGCCGAAGCGATTCGTAAGGCCGACTTGAAAGTGGTCTTGGACGGTATCAATTCCACGGGGAGTTTTGCAGTGCCGGCATTGTTGGATAGACTGGGCGTGCAGGTGCAAGTCATCAACAGCGAGCCGTTAGGACGTTTCGCGCATAATCCGGAGCCTCTTCCGGCGCATTTGACCGATTTGTCGCATACGGTGGCGGAGACACATGCCGATATGGGAATTTCGGTAGACCCGGATGTGGACCGCTTGGCTTTTGTCTGCGAGGACGGCAGCATGTTCGGGGAAGAATATACTTTGGTGGCGGTGGCCGATTATGTACTGGCGCATACCAAGGGGACTGCGGTGTCCAATCTGTCTTCATCCCGGGCTTTGCGGGATGTGGCGGAAGCGCATGGCTGCGCTTATTTCCCGGCAGCGGTAGGCGAGGTGAACGTGGTTACGAAGATGAAGGAGGTGGATGCCGTGATTGGCGGGGAAGGCAATGGCGGGGTCATTTATCCTCCCTTGCATTGCGGAAGGGATGCATTGGTGGGCATCGCGCTCTTCCTGAGCCATTTCGCACATAAAAGGGCGGAAGACAAGGCTTTCTCGATGACGGCTTTCCGGGCAAGTTTCCCGGCATATTCCATTTCTAAGAACCGGGTGGAGCTCAAGCCGGGGGCGGATGTGGACAAAGTTTTGGCATCGCTCAAGGAACGTTACCGGGATGAGAAGATTAACGAGGAAGACGGAGTGCGTATCGATTTTGAGGCGGCCAAGGAGTGGGTGCAGATAAGGAAGTCCAATACCGAGCCCATCATGCGGGTGTATGCCGAAAGTGTGGATGAAGCGGCGGCTGATGCCTTGGGCAAACGGTTGGTGACGGAAATAGAGGCCTTGATGCGTTAACCGGGGTTTTGGAAAGCCGTTCAGCGTTTTTGAAAATCAGCGGTTTTTCGAAAAGGGAAAGATTCGCATAAGGGCCTGCTGTTGAAAGAAAATTAAAAACTTTTTATGGATATGAAGACAATTAAAGATGTCAATTTCAAGGACAAGAAAGTCTTGGTCCGTTGCGATTTCAACGTGCCGGTGAAAGAGGGCGTGATTACGGACGACACTCGGATCAGGGAAAGCTTGCCGACGATTGAGAAGTTGCTGGCCGATGGGGCTTCGGTGATTCTGATGTCGCATCTGGGACGTCCTGCGGGAACCGGTTTCGAAGCCGAATACAGTCTGGCACCGGTGGCGCAGCGCTTGAGCGAGCTGTTGGGTCGGAAAGTCCTGTTTTCGAACGATGTGTTCACCGAAGTGACGGTATCGATGGCCCGCGATTTGAAACCGGGAGAGGTACTTTTGTTGGAAAACCTGCGCTTTATCAAGGGAGAGACCAAAGGAGATGAAGGATTTGCCTCTTATTTGGCATCCTTGGGCAATGTGTATGTGAACGATGCTTTCGGTACCGCTCACCGGGCGCATTCTTCTACGGCTATCATTGCTAAGTTCTTCCCGAACGACAAGTATTTCGGCTTTTTGATGGCCCATGAAATCACAAATCTGGAAAAACTGCTGCATTCGGCCGAACATCCTTATACGGCGGTAATCGGAGGCTCCAAGG
>JADIMZ010000006.1 GCA_017694335.1 Candidatus Pullibacteroides excrementavium | reverse complement strand
TTTTTGTGTTGATAATTAACAAGTTTGTTTCGGGCTCTTTTTTATTTTCAAGATTATGCGTAAATTCGCACATCAGAGATACCGATTTAATAGCGAAGGTATGCGTGCAAAGGAACTTAAAAACCAGGAAGAGGAGTCAGTCTGTGTTCCAGGGCTTTTATCGCCCTGGAAAAAGTTGCGTGGGGTGAAAGGTTATCTTTGTGTCTTTTTGTCTTTGCTTTTTCTTTGTGTCCCCAATACGGAAGCTGTTGCGCAGAAGCGTCAGATAAAGAAGGCCGATACGGCTTTCCATTATCATATGTATAACGTGGCGGTGACCCGTTACCAAAAGGCTTTTTCCCGTTTGAGCAAGCGTTCCAAGTCTGCCGATCCGGACCTGAAGAATCGCCTGATGTTCCAGATAGCCCGCTCTTACCGTCTCAGCGGGGATTTGAAGATGGCGATGCGCCAGTACCAGCGTTGTGTCCGTGCGGCTTATTACAAGATAGAACCCAAGGTGTATTTCGATTTGGCTAATTTGCAGCTGGCCTTGGGAGAATACGAAGAATCGATAGAGAATTTCCAGAACTATTTGGACTATATGCCTGACGACAGCGCCGGGATCCAGGGCTTGCGTGCCAGTCTGTTGGCGCGTAAGCTGGCCGATCAGTCTTCCCGTTACCAGGTGGCGAATGAGCGCAAGCTCAATTCGAAGGAAGGGGATTGGAATCCTCGTTATTGGAGCACGGATTCTTCGGTGGTCGTTTCGTTTTCTTCGACCCGTGAAGGCGTGACGGGAAAGCAGACCGATGCTTGGACGGGGCAGCGGTTCTCCGATATTTTCGTCGCGGAATCCAAGGGCAATGGTTGGACCCAGCCGGAAAAATTGGATCAGAACGGCAAGACCAGCACTCCGTCCAATGAGAGCGATGCCGTATTCTGCGATGGCGGCAATACGATGTATTATACATTCTGCGGCCATGAAGAGAATAAGGCCAACCGTTGCGTGATTAAAATGTCTACTTTCGATGCAGCATCCAATGCCTGGGGCGACCCGGTGGACGTGGACATCAATGGCGATACGGTTTCTGATTTCATCCATCCGTTCATAACCCGGGACGGGAAACGTTTGTATTTCGCCTCCAACATGGAAGGCGGTTTCGGTGATCTGGATATCTGGTATGCGGAAGGCAGCGGAAGCAGTTTCGGGGTGCCGGTGAATATGAACTGGGAAAAGTCGTCGAGCCCGGAAGAGATAGATTCCATTCTGGCAGCCGGTAATCCGGACGGATACCTGGTCAATACCGAATACAAGGAAGCTTATCCTTTCCAGAGAAACGACACTTTGTTTTATTTTTCTTCTACAGGGCATAATTCCACCGGAGGATATGACATATTTAGCGCGGTAAAGCGGGGAGATGTCTTCGCCGGGGTGGAGAAGATGGATTATCCGATCAATACCAATGCCGATGATTTCGGGATTTGCTTCGTGCCGGGGCAGAACAAGGGCCTGTTCAGTTCCAATCGGGGCGGCGGTCGCGGTAGCGATGATATTTATTCGTTTTATTTGCCTGACATCCTGTTTACGATTTCTGGGACAGTGACCAGCACGGCTACCCTGCAGCCCATACCGGATGCCGAAGTGACTTTGGTGGGCAGCGACGGGATGCTGGTGGCGGTTACCACGAATTCGCGCGGCCGGTATGAGTTCGGAAGCGGGCAGGTTAATGAAAACACCACCTATAAGATTATAGTGGAAAAACGCAATTACCTGGGGGCGGAAGGTACTGAAACAACGGTCGGTCTGGTGGAAAGCCGGGATTTCGTTCATGATTTTGCATTGGAGTCCGTACCGCGGGGACCGGTTGTCCTGCCGGAAATTTTGTATGATTTAGGCAAATGGGATCTTAAGGAACAGTATCAGGATTCGTTGATAGGCTTGATTGTTTTGTTGGAGAAGAATCCCCGCCTGGTAATCGAGCTGGCCTCGCATACCGATTCCCGGCCCATTGCCATGACGAATGATTCTCTTTCCCAGTATCGGGCTCAGTCGGTAGTGGACTATTTGATTCGCAGAGGGATAGACGGGGAACGCTTGGTGGCGAAAGGCTATGGGTCGCGGGTGCCTCGCCAATTGCAGCGTCAGATGGTTTCGGTATATCAAGGCACGCCTTATGTTTTTGATTCAGGTGTGGTCTTGACAGATGAATATATTGCCGGCTTGGAGGGCAGGGGACGCCAGGAAGCGGCGCATCAGTTGAATCGCCGTACGGAATTCAGTGTGCTGCGTGAGGATTTCATTCCTTCGGGAGACCGCAGCTTGAGCGCCTTGGTCGGTATTGCCGATATGGAGAGCCTTAACAAGATTCCGTTTAACTGGAATCCTGACAACAAACCGGAAATTCGTGTGATAGCCAATGGTTTGGGAATGAGGGCCGTAGTGGAGGAACAAGCTCGTTATTGCTTTATCAGCATAGATGCGGCCATGCGTCTGTTGCAGGCAGGTAACTTGGGAATCAATAGTTTCAAGAACAGGGCAAAGGCTTTTGATGAAGACGGGGAGGTCCTTCCCAACCAGCGTTTGCAGTTGAAGGAGGTGAAGTTAGGGCAATACGTGCTGGATCGGATTGAAATGGTGACGGCCGAGGAGATGCCGGCTGAAATCATACTCAACCGGTCGGCGATGTCGCAGCTGGGCCGGTATAGTATAGACAAAGAAAAGAAACATATTGTAGTGGAGGAATAGCGTTTTTAGGCAAAGAGTCCGGAAAGCGGGGAATGAAGGTGTGCAGGCGGGTAAGATGCGGGATGGCAGATTCTTCGTTTCACACATCGTCGCTGCGGAAATGACGGAGGCTTCTGCAAGGAAAAACGGAGAGGGGAGTGGGTAACATAAAAACTAGAGATATGGAAGCAAGTACAAAGTACGAACAACGTGGCGTTTCGGCCGCCAAGACCGATGTGAAGAACGCAGTGAGCAATCTGGACAAGGGGCTTTTCGAGCATTCTTTCTGCAAGGTGATTCCGGATGTGGTAGGAGACAGCAAGAAACCGATGTTCGGACCTTCCTACTGCAATATCATGCATGCCGATGGGGCAGGAACAAAAGCTATTCTGGCTTACCTGTACTGGAAAGAAACCGGGGATATCTCCGTATGGAGAGGCATCGCCCAGGACGCGATTGTCATGAACACGGACGATTTGCTGTGTGTAGGGGCTACCAACAATCTGTTGCTGACCTCCACGATTGCCCGTAACAAGTTCTTGGTTCCCGGCGAGGTGATTAAGGAAATCATCGAAGGGACGCAGGAATTTGTAGACAACATGGCTAAGGAGCATATCCGGATATCGTTTGCCGGAGGCGAGACTGCCGATATGGGAGACAGTGTGAGGACGATTGTCGTGGATGCCAATGTCTGCGCGCGGATCAAGCGCAATGAAGTGGTGGCTTGCGACCGGATTCAAGGGGGGGATGTGATTATTGGCCTTTCTTCGTTCGGAAAGACTACCTATGAAAACAAGTATACGAGCGGTATCGGCAGCAATGGGCTGACTTCCGCTCGCCATGACGTGCTGAATCATTCGTATGCCGAGAAGTATCCGGAAACTTATGATAAGGCGGTTCCTGATAATCTGGTTTATTCCGGGAGCAAGTCGTTGACCGACCCGACCGGAGTGGAAGGCATGAATGTGGGGCAGTTGCTGTTGTCCCCGACCCGTACGTACGCGCCGGTTATCAAAGCCATTCTGGAAAACTACAGGCCCAGCATCCATGGTATCGTTCATTGCACGGGAGGTGCGCAGACCAAGGTGATGAATTTTGTCCGCAACTTGCATGTGGTCAAGAACAGCCTGTTTGCCACACCACCGGTATTCTCCCTGATTCAGGCCGAGAGCGGTACTTCGTGGGAAGAAATGTACCAAGTGTTCAATATGGGGCACCGCATGGAATTGTATGTGAAGGAAAACATCGCTACCGACGTGATTAAGATTGCTCGTTACTTCGATTTGGATGCCAAGGTGATTGGTTATTGCGAAAACATGTCGAAGAACATGCTGACTATTGACGGCGAGCATGGTACATTCACATACTAAGACAATTATTGAGACAGTTTGTTGGGGTTGATGGCTTTTTTCGGGCAGGAAATCCCAGTGGCACGACCGGAACTTCAGGTTTTTCGGTGAAAAAAGCAGTACTTGGGTGGGCTTCATATAGCTCATTCATTTACTGCTTTTTGCGTTTTATTCAACAGCTTTTTGTTAATCTCTTCGGTCTAGGGGTTTCTGTTGAAAATGTCCTTTTGGGGTACTTTTACCAATTGGTTTAGTGCTTTCTCGGTAGCATAGGTTTGTCTAAAGGAGAAAGAAAAACTATGTGTATGGCAAGATTTTATACCCATCCTTTTCGGATTTTATTGGCCGTTTTGTTGTTATGCGGCTTTTCTTGGACGGTTCAAGCTCAGAAATATTATATTGTCAAGGGGCAGATTTATGATCAGAAAGATAAATTGACATTGCCTCAGGCGCAGATTGTGTTGCTGGGGGCCAGCGGGGCCGGGGCAGTGGCCGATTTGGATGGGAATTATACCCTGACTACCGACAAGCCTTCGTTCAAGTTGCAGTTCCGCTATGTGGGGTATTCCGACAAGGTGGTTGAAGTTTCTTTCGCTCCCGGCGAGGAGGTGAAGGTGCTGAATGTGGGAATGTCGTCCCGTGTCAATACGTTGGAGACGGTCAATGTGCAGGGAACCCGGTTGAAGCGGGATGGAAAGGCCGCGATACAGACGATGGAGGTGGTAGGCTTGCAGACCATCAACAAGAACAATGTGACCACTTTGGATCGGGCGTTGAAAGGCGTGGCTGGCTTGGCTATCGTGGACAACGAGCCGCAGATGCGGGGCGGGAGCGGTTTCAGTTCGGGTATGGGAAGCCGGGTGATGCTGCTGTTGGACAATATGCCGATGCTGCGGGCCGATGCAGGGCGTCCGGCTTGGAACCTGGTTTCGATGGATGATGTGGAGCAAATCGATATTTTGAAAGGCGCGGCCTCGGTCCTTTACGGATCGGCGGCTATCAACGGGGCTATCAACGTGCATACCAAATACGCTTCCAACGACCCGGTCAGCACGATAAAACTGTATGTGGGCGCTTACGAAAAGCCTGACTGCCAGTATTTGACCGAGAATATAGTGTATAATAACCCTCTTCCCCCTTTCAATACTATTCAGGAAAGCCGTCGGATCCAGGACCATTCCTGGTCGCAAGGCGTGCCGATGAAAGCTGGTGCCAGCCTGACCCATTCCCGCAAGTTGACCAAATGGTGGGATTTTTCTGCCAGTGTGGATTATGCTTACGATGATGGCTACCGTTTGAGCGGTGAACCCGAGCCGTCGGAGAATGTGGAGCATGCAGAAAGCCGTGTCCGGGCCAGCATGGGCAACCGTTTCCATTTGAACGACCGCTGGACGTTGGCGTTGAATGCCAACTTCATGTATTCGGACAATGTGATGTATAATTTTTGGGCCAATGCGGTTGACGGCAAGTACCGGCCTTTCGGGCATTGGACCGATTATGTGCAGGATAGGAATGGTACCTATATGCGGGATAATGGCAGCTATAAGCTTATTCCGGAAGGCATGGAAGTGGATCCGAACAAGAGGTATACGAAAAAAAGGGAGTATCAGACAACCTTGAGCCATTTCAAGGATATTGTGTTCCTGATAGACCCGCATTTGAAATATGTGTCCCCTAAAGGCGGTGTCCATGAATTGGACAACCGTTTCATGTATTCGGATAACAATGTGATTAATATCAGCGGTCAGGATGCCTATTCCCGTTCGGTTTACAATACGTACCGTTATCGTAAAACGTTCAAAAGGGTAGGGGATTTGGCCTTAGTGGCCGGTGTCGCCAACCAGTACACGTATTCGGGCGGCGAGGTTTTCTCGGGCGATGTTTACAATGTGGGTTCGGAAGGTTCGCACGAAGCCGATAACTTGGCCGCTTTTTTCAGTTTGAAAAAGCCTTTCTTGAAGGAGAAGAACTTGAATGTGGAATTGGGAGGGCGTTTGGAAGCGGTCTTTGTGGATGACTGGTTCGAGATGATGCCGGTATTCCAGTTGGGCTTGAATTACGAGTTGCCCAAGACCGGGACAGTGATGCGCCTTTCGGCCGGGCAAGGCTACCGGGCGGCCACTATCGGGGAAAAATTCATTACGACCCGGGTGGGGATGTACGGTTTCTACCCGAATCCGGACTTGGAATCGGAACATAGCCTGAATATGGAATTAGGCTTGCGGCAATATTTCAAGAGCGGAATCGCCAGCGGTTATTTGGATGTGGCCGGTTTCCATCAGTTCTATTGGAATTATATCGAATTTTTCATGGGACCTTGGAATACAGATGAGTCCGCTCCTTTGGCGGAACGTTTCGGCTTCGAGTTCTTCAATACCGGCCGAGCCACGATTTCGGGGGTGGAAGCCAGCTTTGCCACCGAACTGGATATTTTGGATAACCTGCAAATCAATCTGATGGCCAATTATACCTATTCGTTGCCGGTCTGCCGGGAACCGGACAAAGTGTACGAATCTACTTCGACTAAGGACTACATGTACAGCAATTCCTCGTCCAATACTGAAGGCAATATCTTGAAATACCGTATCCAACATATGGCCAAATTGGATTTCGATATCCGTTTCTTCAAGGATTTCTCGGTAGGGATGGGCGTGCAGTATATGAGCGCGATGAAGAATGTGGACGGGGTCTTTTTGGATATGGATGCCAATGAGGCGGTGCATGATAAGTGGTTGGATGGCTTGGCGATGGAACTGCCTTTCTATGGTATCGGGGAATTCATGCGGCAGCATGCCTGGGGCTCGATTGTGCTGGATTTGCGGGCCAGTGTGGATTTGGGGCATTTCACGGTCTCGTTTGTCGTGAACAACCTGCTCAATGCCGAATATTCGTTGCGGCCTTTGTATATCGAGGCGCCGCGGACCTATACCTTGCAGATGGTGTACCGGTTCCGGGATATCAACCCGATTACCTGGTTCAAGCGCAGCAAGGCGGATGTGGCCCGCCTGTAATAGGGAAAAGGGGAAAGATTTATTAATTTATAAATACTTGTATTATGAAAAAATTAGTTTTACTCGCAATGCTTCTGCCTTTGGCTTGGGGAGGTTTGCAGGCGCAGACCCAGGATTCCTTGTTTTCCGATCCGGGTTTCGATTATTGGGAAAGCGGGGAAGGCCAGGATGGAGTTACTTATGATGATTTGATGGATCCGTTTTGGGGAAGTTTGAATGAGTTGGCCACCTTGCCTCCTGATATGTTCACCGGTCCGGTGACTTTGTTCAAGGATGCCGGCCGCTCGGGCGAAGCGGAGGATTTCGCACCCCGGATGGAGTCTTCTTCGATGGTATTCGGCGGGGAAGGCATGGAATTGTTCATTCCCGGTGTCGTGGGTACAATTGACGTGGATTTCGCGAATATTGATGCCACGCTGGGCTATCCCTTTACCAGCCGTCCTCTGGGAATGAAAGGCTATATGAAATACGCTCCGGTCAACGGCGACTCGGCCAGCATTTTCGTAGAATTGAAACGTTATAACGAAGATTTGGGCATGAGCCAGATGATTGGCCGCGGGGAATTGATTTTCAAGGAAGCCGTTGCCGACTGGACCGAGTTCGACCTTACGATAGAGTATAAGTCGCAAGTCCAGCCCGATTCCATTACAGTCTTGTTTGTGGCTAGTGCGGGTTACAATTTCGATAACTTCTTGGCTTGCCAGGGACAGAAAGGAAGTTCGCTTTGGGTAGACGATGTGCAATTGTACTATGAAGAGGCTACGCCCGAGCCTGATCCGAGCGCGAACGAGAACGCGGCTTTGGCAGCTTCCAGGCTTTATCCGAATCCTTCCGCCGATGGCCGTTTCAACCTGCAGTTGAGCGAAGCCTGCCGCGTGCAAGTCCTGTCGGTAACCGGCCAGTTGCTGCAGGATCAGGAAATGGCAGCCGGGGTGCAGGCCTTGGATTTGTCGAAATACGCTCCGGCCTATTATGTAGTGCGTTTGTCGAACGAAAAGGGGAGCGCGGCGCTTAAGGCGGTTGTCCGCTAATACATGGTCGGCCTGTGATAATGGCTTGAATAAAGGAAAAATGGCTGGAAAGACACTTCTCTCGTCTTTCCGGCCATTTTTTTTATAGGTAATAGCAGACATTTCGGTAAAAATGAATAGGAATGAAGATGTTGTGGATGAAATATTGTAAATGACTTATCGATAGGGTTTTATATTGTTTATGCCGTGTTTTGGGCTTTTCCTTTTGTCGTTTTGGGTAGCGTAGTGGCTGATTCAGTGTCGATTCTCTCTAATTTTGCCTTTTCAATACGAACATGAGATACAGAGCCAGGGTGCATGTCCTTTTCGAAAATCAATTCGGGAAGGCCTGTTTTACCTTGTTTCTGTTATGATTTACAATCTTATAGAAGATGAAGCAGATAAGTTTGTCCGGATTTTTCCTGTTGTTGACGTTCTTTTTCCTGTCTCCTTTCCGAATGCAAGCGCAAGTGACGGAGAAGAATGCATGCCCTCAGCCGCCGAATTATGATTTTGAAGTCTGGGACAACCCGGAACCTTGGGGATGGAACTCCAGTTCCTGTTTCGAGGCGGGCAATGCGGCAAGTCAGTACAAAAGGCAACAGTCCGTGTGGAGCAGTACGGATGTGCGGCCAGGTTCGAAGGGGACGTATTCTGGGCAAATCCGTGTGACCGAATCATCTTGGTACCATTATAAGTTCCCTTTTGGAACGCGTTCGTATGAAGATATGGGAACTTTGACTACGGGGGTATTGTATTATTATGATGATAAGGGGAATAGTTCTTCTTGTATCTATACGAATACCGGTGACGGGTCCAAAAGCTGGCCTTTTACCGGTCGTCCCGATTCCATTGTGTTCTGGGCCAAGTTGGCTGAGAACGGCGGCAGGAACGGGGATATGACGTTGTACCTGCATGATAATAGCAAATTCGAAGACCGGGCCAATGGAAATACTGCCACCGGCACGGTGATAGGCTCGGCCAATGTCAAGATACAGTACAATGGCGGGCAGTGGGTGCGTTACAGCGCTCCGGTACAATATGCCAGTACCGCCGATCCAGCCTATCTGCTGTTGAGTTTCACGGCAGGCAACAGTTTTCGCGAAGTGGTGGAAGGCGACCAGATGTGGGTGGACGATGTGATGCTGATATACAACCCAAGTTTGAGCATCAATGCGGAAATGCCGACGACTTTGGTCCGCCATGGAGGAGAGCCTTTGGAGTTCGACATTCCCTTTACCATTACGGGAACCATGAGTCCGTTTAATTCCTTGCCAGATAATCAAGTGATTGCCTATCTTTCTGATGCGGAAGGCAGTTTTGTCAACGCATGGGAACTGGGCCGTCTTACAACGGATATTTCGGGTTCGATGCAAGTGTCGCTTCCAGCGGATTTTCCCGATTCGGATAAGTACCGGCTCAAATTGGTATCGACCAACTATCCTTTGGAAAGCCAGGAATTGTCGTTGAGCATCTACCGGGAATGGTATCTGAACGTGCGTGCCAATAACGAGATGGGGAGCGTGGAACCCCTCGGCGAGCAGCAGCTTGTCCGGCACAACAGCACCCAGCGCGTCAAGGCAACCCCCCATCCGGATTGCGCCTTCCTGGGTTGGCAGGAAAACGGGGCGATACTGACGGAAGAGCTCGAATATGCGTTCCAAGCCACGTCCGACCGGGATTTGACAGCCCTTTTCGATACTACCTATACCTTGCGTATAGAAAACGTCACCGGGGCGACTTCCTATTTTGCCAACAACAACAGCCAGGAAGTGACCTTGATCAACGGGGAAACCGCTTCCTTGCGCCTGACGCTCGACTATGGCTATGAATTCCAAGGATATGAGTTCAACGGACAGGTTTACTCGGAAGATTCCCCCGATTTCGATTATGAAGCCCGTCAGGGAGGCACCTTCTACCCGCAAGTGGACAGCATCCCCTATGAATTCACGTTCGAGGTCCTGCCCGATGCTAAGCTCGGCAGCGTGGAAGGCGGCGGCATCCACAAGCATTTCAGCCGTTTTACCGCCGTGGCTCATGCTGCGAATCCCTACAGCCATTTCCTCCGTTGGGAAGACAGCCTGGGCAACCTCTTGGGCACCGATACCCTGTTGCTTTTCGAGGACATCCGTGCCGGAGGACATTACCGGGCGGTATTCGAAGAAGAGTTCCATACGCTCAGCACCCGTCCGGCGCAGGGTCAGGAAAGCTGGGGGCAGTTATTGCAGAACGGGATTGCCGTGGCCGACAGCCAGTATTCGGCTTTCGATGCCTTGCACTTGAACCTGACCGCCGTTCCGGCCGAGGGCTATTCCTTTGTACGTTTTGAAATCAACCGGGACGGCATCATCCAGAGCCCGGTCTATGAGCCGAGCCTGAACCTGACACCCGAAGGCCGCCTGCTTTCGGATTACCAGATTACCGCTTATTTCGATACGGCCCGTTACCAAGTGGCGGCTTCGGCCCAGCATGGACGGGTGGTCGGCGCAGGCGAGTACAAGCACGGGCAGACAGCGCGTCTGTGGGTCGTGCCGGAAGAAGGTTATCATTTGGAAGCTTGGAACGAGCACGGGGAATCTTTTTCCACGGACGATACCTTGTCTTTCCCGGTACTGGCCGACCGGACGTTGGAAGCAGTGATGGCGCTGAACACCTATGCTGTCTCCATCGAGAGCCGGCCGGAAGGCTGGGGCAGCGTGACACCGGCGTCGGGACTTTACATGCATTTTGAAAAGATGGACTTGCAGGCCAATCCGGCAGCTCAGCGCGATTTCCTCTATTGGGTCATCAACGGGGATACAGTATCTTCCTCGGCTTTCTATTCCTACGAAGTCAAGGGCGAGGCGCAGATAGTGGCCGTGTTCGATTTGGCGCATTATCAAGTGGATGTCCTTTCGAGCGACCCGATGCGAGGCGATGTGGCCGGTGGAGGCGAATACATAGTGGGCCAAACGCCGGAACTGACCGCTACCGCTTTTGAGGGCTATCATTTTGAATACTGGGCCGATACCGAAGGACGACGGTTCAACGATAATCCTTTGCGGATCGAGGAATTGGTTTCCGACATTACGTTCACGGCTTATTTTGCTCCCAACCTTCATACCTTGCGCCTTGGCATCGAGGGACCGGGCGAAGTGAGGGATGCGCAAGACACGGAAATTTCCGAAGCGGAGCTGGCTTTCGGTTCCGTGATTGAATTGAACGCGCTTGCCACGGACAAGGATTACGAGTTCGAGGCATGGAAGAACGAAGCCGGGGAAGTGGCGAGCACCGATAATCCTTTGGCTTTGCGTATTATATCCGACACTTCTTTGACGGCAAGCTTTGGGCTGAAGAAATGGGAATTGAACCTGAGCGTTTCTCCGGCCGGTGCCGGGATGCTGGAAGGCGGCGGCACCTATGCGCAAGGGGAGCGGGTGCGGATCAAGGCCGAGCCGATGCCGGGCTACCGTTTCTCTGGCTGGTATGAGGGCAGCGAACTGCTTTCCACGGACGGGGAATACAGCATTGACATCACTGAAGACCGATTCCTGGTAGCTCGTTTCGAAGCCGAGACCTATACCGTGGAAATCTCGGTGGAACCCGAAGGCGCAGCCCTTTCATTCAGCGGGCAGGGCGAGTTCCGGACGGCCTATAATACCTTGCTTCGTGTGGAACCGGCTACCGGCTACGAGCTGGCGGCTTGGATAAGCCAGAAGGGCGATACCTTGTCTTTGGCCAATCCCTATCTGCATGAAGTGCATGGCGATTTGCAGTTGACGGCCTTGATGCAGGCTCAACGCTTGCGGGTTGACATTGATGTGGAACCGGCTTTGGCTGGCAGCGTGGAGATGGAAGAGGGGATTTATGGCGAGACTAACCGGGCGACCGCGATACCGGGATACGGTTATGAATTCGGGGCTTGGGTGGATGCCGAGGGCAACGAGATTTCGCAGAACCCGGTTCTGGAATTTTCCTCCACCACCGACACGAATTTCGGCATTCGTTTTGACCGGGCCGAATTTGATATCATTCTGAAAGAAACCGAGGGCGGCCGCGTATCGGGAGCGGGGATTTATCCCTATATGTCGCAGGCCGAGTTGAAGGCCGAACCGGAGGAACACTACCGTTTTGCCGGATGGTTCGACCAAGAGGGCAATTGCCTGAGCATGCAGCCCGAATGGCGTTTCGATATGCGGGGAGATATGGAAATCGAGCCCCGTTTCGAACCGGTGGACGTGCAGGCGGCAGTGGCGGTTTCACCCCAAGGAGCGGGTCTGGTTCTGGAAAAGGGAAAGAATCTGCCTTCGGTTTATACCGCCGCTTACGGCAGCCGGCACGATTTTACAGCTTCGGCATCCCCGGCTTGGCATCTGGCAGGCTGGCGGATTGAAAAAGAGGGGAATACGGAAGATTTTCAGAGCGATACCCTGACTTGGTCCTTGCAGGGCGGGGAAATCCTGACGGCCTTGTTCGATACCAATTCTTATAGCGTGAACGTGGAAGCGGAGGGTTTGCCGGAAAATGCCGGATGGAAATTGGAAGGGGATGGGGAATACGCCCACGGCAGGATGGCTTGTTTGCGTGTGGAAGGACCGGAACACTATGTTTTTGCCGGGTATTACGACGAGGCAGGCCGGTTGCTTTCGGAAAGCAAGGAATACCTGTTCTCGGTAAAAACTCCGATGAATCTGACGGCACGCTTTGCGTCAAAGGCTTACCGCTTGGATGTCATAGCTGCCGGCAACGGGCAGGGCAGCGTATGCGGGACGGGGCTTTATCCTTTTGATAGCAGCGTGGAAGTCAGTGCGTTCCCTTATGAAGGACAGTATGAATTCAGCCATTGGTCTTCTTCTGCCAAGGGTTCGGATACGTTGAGCAAGACGGCGGTCTGGACGTTTGCCGTGGAAGGCTCGGACAGCCTCTACGCTTTCTTCCGTCCGGCATCGCGCTTGTTGGAATTGCTTGTGGCCGAGGGTGAAGGCTCTGTGCAGGGGGCGGGTTCGTACAACGCAGGAAGCGAGGCCCGCATAGAAGCCCGAGCGGCCGAGGGCTATCATTTTGCAGCTTGGATGGAAAACGGAAACCTGATTGGTAGCCAAGCGGCGATGGATTGGACGATGGATAAAGATTACCGGATAGGAGCCGTGTTCGAGCCGGATACCTTCTTGCTGGATTTGGCTTTGGCGTGGGAAGGCGAAGGCAGTGCATCTTCAGGACTTCTGTTGCAAGGCGGCGGCGAATATGCTTATGGAAGCGAGGTGCCGGTGCTTTTGAGCGGCCTTGGGGCGGAAATGGAATTCCTTTCCTGGGTCGATGCCGAGGGCGAAATGGTATCGGGGAAGGCCGATTTTGTCTATGAATTGCGGCAAGACAGCCGTTTGGAAGCCCGTCTGCGGATGCGTGAGTGCCAGATAGAGGTTCTATCCGAGGGCGAGGGCGAAGTTTCGGGCGGCGGCACTTACACCTATGGCGATACCGCGCTCTTGGTGGCCTCGGCAGCCGAGGGAATGCGGTTGCAGGCTTGGAAATTGGGCGATGCCTTGATGGAGGCGCAGGACACCCTGCGTTTGCCGGTGCGCCAGTCCTTGACTTGCACAGCGGTGTTTGAATCCGACGAGCTTTTGGTGCAGGCTTGGCCGAACCTTTCCGAAGGCGGCAGCGTGAACGGAGGCAGGATGGCGGTGGCAGGCGAGCCAGTTACCTTGACAGCCGAGCCTGAAGAGGGGTATCGTTTCCTGTATTGGACGAGGGGCGACAGCTTGCTTTCGGAAGAAGCCGTTTTGACCATGGAAGCCGCCGGAATCCCGGATTTGGTTGCGCATTTCGAGGCGGAGGCCCTTTATGTCCGTTTGCAGGCTTCCTTGCCGGAGGGCGTATCGGCTATCGAGGGCGCAGGTTCCTACCGCAAGGGGGAAGAAGCCGAATTGGGGATCTCCCTCAGGGAAGGCTACCGTTTCGAAGGATGGTATTTGCTGGACGGGAACGGGGAGGAACGGCTTTCGGATCAGGAAAGCTGTATTTTCACGGTAGAAGGGACGGTGCGGATAGAAGCCAGGGTGTCTAAGAACCAATAGGAGGGAAGAAGATGAAGACAGATAAGACAACAAACTTACGGGCGGATTCGGAAATGAAGCAAGATACAATGGAAACCAAGGCAATGAAATACGGTTTTATGACAGTTTTTTTCAGGAAATTGAAACGGGCGGCCTTGGCTTTGGCCTGCATGGGGCTTGTCGGCTTCGCTTCGACGCTTTATGCGCAGGAAGACCTGAACGGGACGCAGCAGCTGCCCAACCGGGGTTTTGAGGATTACGATAATTTGGGTTCGGAGAATGTGGAGCCGAGAGGCTGGAACTCTTTCATGACGGCCAAGACGGCAGGAGGCTTGGTGGATATGGGAAAGGCCAAGCGTCTGGATCGGAAGGACGGAGGCCGTCCCGGCACTTCGGGTTCGTATTACTTGCAGGTGTATTCCACGGAAGTGATAGGAATCAATGCCAACGGGAACGTGACGACCGGGCGTATCAACATGGGTTCGGCAACGGCCACGGACGCTTCCAACCATAATTTCACCGACCGGGCTTCGGCGGGCTTCAACCTGCCTTTCACGATGGTGCCCGACTCGATGGTGGTCTGGATCCGATATAGTCCTAACAGCGCTTCCGACAAGGGGCAAATCCGGGCTATCATCCATAACGACAACGATGTGAAGGATCCCGGCACCGATTACAACCAGGTGGTGGCGGTGGCCACGGTCAATCCTACCAAGACCAATGGCTGGGTTCGATTCAGCGTGCCTTTCAGCCGGGAGGGCTGCGGCAGCCAGGATGCCCGGTATTGCCTGGTTTCGATAACCACCAATGCCACGCCGGGCGGCGGGGCAGCCACGATCGATGTGGACGATATATTGTTTGTCTATCAGCCTGCGTTGAGCATCACGAACCTGCCGATGCTGAGCTTCAATATGCGGGACGGGGCGCAGACTGCCTCGATCGATTTCCGTATCACCGGGACGATGAGCCCGAATACCCATCCGGCCAATCCCAACCAGGTGATTGCCGAGCTGTCGGATGCCTCGGGCTCTTTTGCTTCGCCTCGCGAAATCGGGCGGCTCACGACCGACTTTAGCGGCAGCCTGCCAATCACGATTCCGGCCGATATGCCTTTGGGCGAGCATTACCGGATCCGGCTGCGTTCCACCAATTATCCTCTGGTGTCGGCCGACAACGGGCAGGATATCGAACTGATGCGGGGTTACACGATTGCCGCTTCGGTGCAGGGCAACGGAGGAACGGTGAGCGGGGCCGGCGGTTATGCCGAAGGGGAAACCGTTACATTGACCGCCAATCCGTACAATGGCTACCATTTTGTCTGCTGGCAGGAAAACGGCAATGAAGTGGAAGGCGCGGGCCAGACCTACAGCTTTGCCGTGGACGAAGATCGTTCGTTGGTGGCGGTCTTCGAGCTCAACCAGTATGTCTTGAAAATGTCGGTGGAAGGCGAGGGCAGTGTCAGTCCGGAACCGGGCGAGCATGTCTATGCGCACAACAGCCGGGTGGAACTCCGGGCTGAAGCTTTGGGTAATTACGAGTTCGGCGGCTTCTATAACGGGGATGTGTTGTTGTCGGCCAATCCGGTGCATACCTTCAATATCGTTTCGGATATGGAGGTGAAGGCTTTGTTCGAGCAAGGCAAAATCCGGATAACGGCTTTGGCGAATAATGACAGCTACGGGAGAGTCGGCGGCGGGGGAACCTACGAGTACGGGGCGGAAGTGGTGCTGACTGCCGTGCCGAATCCTTTCTGCCGTTTTGTGGCTTGGATGGAAGGCAGCGATACGCTGAGCAAGGAAACGGAATGGCGGTTCATGGCCGAGGAAGCCCGTACCGTGCAGGCGGTCTTCGACCAGCAGTATTTCGA
>JADIMZ010000060.1 GCA_017694335.1 Candidatus Pullibacteroides excrementavium | reverse complement strand
GTGGATACGGGGCGTATGGAATATGTATGTGATGCTTGGAAAGGGTTTTTATATAATGCTTAAAGACAGATGCAAAGGAATAATAGGAGAAACAATGATGGCCGGGGCGGTTTCGGCCGAGGGGACAAGGGTGCCGGCCGCGCGGACAGCGTCAGAGCCAAGAAGGCATTGGGGCAGCATTTCTTGAAGAGCCAGGACATAGCCCGGGTCATTGCCCGCTGCGTCCATCCGCAGTATGTTCCGCGCTTGATGCCCGATGGCAGCTTGGACCGTCTGGCGGCCGGCGCCTTGACGCACGATGCTTCTGAGTTCCGTCCAAAGGATGAGGCGTCTTCCGGTATGCCACCCCTTGCCGCCGGAATGGAGTTGCCTGCGGCTGGAAAATCCGGGTTTTCTGGCGATGTGCCTTTGCCGGATACGTGCAGGATGACATATTCCGGACTTTCGGCATCGTCTGCTCTGGCTTTGCCGGGCAAGCCGATTCACGTTCTGGAAATAGGTCCGGGCATGGGCGTGCTGAGCGTTTGCCTGTGGGAGGACCCGATGTTAGATGTCAAGCTGGTGGAGCTGGACCCTGAATCGGTAGTCTATCTGGCTTCGCATTATCCTGACAAGACTCGTGACGGGAAGCTGATTCCGGCGGATTTCCTGAAGATGGATTTGCGGGAAGTGTTCTGTGGAGAGAGTTTTGTGCTGACTGGGAATTTTCCCTATAACATATCGAGCCAGATTTTGTTCCGTGTGCTGGAATACAAGGAGCTTGTGCCAGTGATGGGCGGGATGTTCCAGAAGGAAGTGGGCGAGCGGGTCTGCGCCAGACCGGGTAGCAAGGCATACGGTATCATGAGCGTGTTGCTGCAAGCTTTTTACCGTACCGAATATTTATTCACGGTGGAGGCAGAGGAGTTTCTGCCGCCCCCTAAAGTTCGTTCCTGTGTGATTCGTCTCAGCCGCAACGACAGTTCGGCTTTGGGCTGCGACGAAAAGCTTTTTGTCTATCTTGTCAAGAAGGCTTTTAATCAGAGACGCAAGACGTTGCGCAATGCTTTCAAGGGAATTGAAGAGGAAAAAGGCCTGTCGACGCGGGATTTTCCGGCGGCGATGCTGGAGAAGCGGGCCGAACAGCTCGGCGTGGAAGATTATGTGGCTTTGGTGAATCTGTTGCGGGCAGACCGATGAGAATGCCTGGACAAATTTATTCCTTTTTGGGTTCGCTTTGACAATCATAGGAATAGAAATCGTTTTGGCAGGCTCCGACAGATGTCCCGGTATTTGCCATGATGTTGCACCGGTGTGTTTCCGTTTGCGCTGGATTCGCGTTGATTCGCCTTGTGGGAAAATAATACCAGTCTCGTGGAAAAATCGTATCTTTGTCTCTTTATAATAGGCTTTGCCGGTATGGCTTGCCTCGGAAGGGCGGCTGCCGCATGGCCGGAATCCGGCAAGGAAAGGATTGACAACCATAGAAAAACCAATAATCGATATGAAGAGAGTTTTTTTGATTTGCATGGCGGCCTTGATGTCGTTGTCCATGCTGAAAGCCGCGCCGGCCTATAACCGGCCCATCGAGTTCAAACAAGCCGACGGCACGACGATTACGGTTTACCTGCGGGGAGACGAGCGCGTGCATTGGGCCGAAAGCTTGGATGGCTATACTTTGCTCAATCAGGACGGGCAGCTGTATTACGCCGTTCTGGACGAAAGCGGCAACATGGTGCCCTCCACGGTCAAAGCCCATGCGCAGGCGGACCGGACGGAAGCCGAGGCTATGTTCGTGCGGAAGATTTCCAAAGGCTTGCGGTATTCGGCTTCCCAGATAGAGAGCCGCATGGCCAAGTGGAAAGCTCCTGCCGATGCGGCCGCCAAGACAGGGAAAAAGGAAATCCTGACCGACACGGTGGTCCGCAAGATTCCTGTCATACTGGTCAATTTCCAGAACGTGAAGATGGTCACGCCCAAGGAATCCTATGATTCCTTGATAACGATGCAGGGCTACCAAGCGCACGGATGCGCGGGCAGCTTCGTGGATTATTTCCTGGACAACAGCCGGGGGCTCTTCCATTTCGAGCCGGATGTGTACGGGCCGGTGGATCTGCCCTATACCCGGTATTATTACGGTAACAATGACATGTACGGGAACGACCAGAATGCCGCGCAGATGATTGAGGATGCCTGCCGTCTGGCCGATTCGCTTTATGATGTGGATTTCAGCCAGTACGATGCCGATGGCGATGGAGCCGTGGACGGGATGCATATCATTTATGCCGGACAGGGCGAGGAAACGACATTGCAGGGCGAGGCCGTGTGGGCGCATCAGGGATTCTTGGACCGCTCCTTGACCTTGGACGGGGTGGACATGTGGATGTACGCTTGTTCGGGCGAGCTTTCCCATGAAAATGATTTTGCGTACATCGGTGCTTTGGTACATGAGATGAGCCATGTGCTCCGCCTGCCGGACCTGTACGATTGCGATTATGATGGAAGCGGCGGTGTTTCGGTGGATCCGGGAGAATTCGACATCATGGCGTACGGTACCTACAACAACGGGGGCAAGACGCCGCCTTTGCATAATGCGTGGTGCCGCAGCGAGCTGGGTTGGCTGGAACGCCAGTCGCTGGAGGACAGTTGCGTGATTGAGATGAAGAACGTGGAAGAGGCCACCAAGGCTTTTGTGATAGAGTCGCCTACCGAGGGCGAATATTTCGTCTTGGATTACCGGGGCGGGGAAAGCCGCTGGGATACGGCTATTCCGGGCTATGGCCTGCTGATATACGCGATCAATGAAAACGTGCCGGGCTTCGGGTACGACCTGAACCAGACCAACAACAATCCCGCCCGGAGAGGCTTTTACATCAAGCAGGCGGATGGCGGAAACAATTCCAGGGCTGAGATGGGACCGGAAACGCCTTATCCTACGGCCGACAACACCGAGTTCACCGACCAGAGCTCGCCCAATTCCCGGACTACTACCGGTGCCTGGACGCAGAAGCCGGTGACGGAAATCGCCTGGATGGACAGCAGCGCGGGCATCACCTTCCTTTTCATGGGAGGCGGCGATTCGATTTATGACAATCTGGGCCATGTGAGGGCGGTTCCGGGAGATACGACCGGCGGTGGGGACGACACGACTTCCGTGGCTCGTCTTGAAGAGATGGAGTCGGTAAAGGTTTGGCCTAACCCGGTTTCGTCTTCTTTCACGGT
Organism: Candidatus Pullibacteroides excrementavium; assembly: GCA_017694335.1. Lineage (GTDB taxonomy): Bacteria > Bacteroidota > Bacteroidia > Bacteroidales > P3 > Pullibacteroides > Pullibacteroides excrementavium. Next base: position 2,529 of record JADIMZ010000060.1, on the reverse strand, counting down.
TTCCGCGCAGGAAGCCTTGTCGTATGTGGCGCTTTACAATTTGCAGGGACAGATGTGCCTGCGTCGGGAAGCCCATGGGGCGGAAAGCCTTGAAGTAAGCGTGTCCGCCTTGCCGGACGGTTTCTATGTGGTGGAAGTCGTAAGCCTGGATGGCAGACGGTCGTTCCGGGGCAAATTGCTCAAGCAACTTTAGGATTCGATGGGGTTCAGGCTTAGGTGAAATGGAGGCAGGGGCAAGGTTTTTCCGGTTTTTGGTGGCGGTTCCTGCCATGGATGAGCCAAACTTGCCTCGGATGCTTTCGAGCCTGAATGACCAGACTTGTTTGCCGGAGGCGGTTTTTGTCTGCATCAACCAGCCTGCGGCCTATTACGGAGACGGTTCTTCGGAACATGCGCGTGTCTGCGAGGTCAATGAAGCGGCCTTCCGGCAGTTGGAGCGTATGGTTGCGGGGAACCGTTTCTCGTTCCCGGTGGTCTTGATAGACCGTTATAGTCCCGGCAGGGCTTGGGATGCCAAGCATTACGGGGTGGGATGGGCGCGGAAAACAGCCATGGATGCGGCTTTGGAGTACGCCCGGTCGCGACGTTGGCCTTTGGAGAGGGTTTTGCTGGCTTGCATGGATGCCGATACCTTGTATCCGGAGGATTATCTGGAATGCCAGGCGGCTCTGTTTGCAGCTTGTCCCGAGGCCTTGGCCTTGTCCAATCCCTATTACCATTTCTTGGAGGAAGGTCTTGCCGGGGCGAAGCTTTTGGGATGGAAAGCCGGGACGGTTGTTGCAGGAAATGTTCCGTCCGGTATGTTTCCGCAAGAGACGGTCCTGGAGGGGATTTCCTCGTCCGGTCCGGCCCATGCGGGCTTGTCCGATTCGGTTCCGGACTGTTCTTTGGACGTGAACGGGGCGGGAAGCGATTCGGAAAAACGGGCCTGCGCCATGCTGCATTACGAGGTCTATATGCGTTCCTATGCTTTGAACCTCATGCTCGTCGGGCATCCTTATGCGCTTACGGCGGTAGGTTCGTCCATGTCCTGCACTTTGGAGGCGTACAGGAAAATCGGCGGAATCTCCCCCTTCAAAAGCGGGGAGGATTTCTATTTCTTGCAGAAGATGCTGAAAACGGGCGCGGTCTTGCGGCATAGCCCCGCTTTGAGCCATCCTTCGCCCAGGCTCAGCACCCGGGTGTTCTTTGGCACGGGGCCGGCTTTGAACAAGGGGGTGGAAGGGCAATGGGCTTCGTATCCGATTTATCCGATGTCCTTGTTCGGACGGATGCAGGATGCTTACGAGGCTTTGCCGGATTTGTACGATTTCTTGTGCGGGCCGGAAGTCCCGGACGGGCTTTGCAGGCCTTTGGCTCGGAAGTTCGATTTCTGGGGTGCGGCTTTCGGATCAGATTGGTGGAAGCCGATAAAGGCGCATTGCGGGGGGCGGAAGGCGCAGTTTGTACGAGCCTGCATGGAGAAGTTCGATGCCTTGCGTTCCCTGCAATTCCTGAAGGCTTCCTATGTGCAGGACAATAGGCAGGATTGGCTGAATCTGCGGGAACTTTGCCATGAGCTGTGGGGCAGACTCGGTCTGGATAGGGTATCGGTGGAAGTTTTTGAAGCGGATGACCGGCAGTTGACAGGCTGGAGTGCGTGCCGGCAGCGGCGTTTGGCGGCTTTGGCGGGAATCGATGCTGGCGAAGCCGGTATGCAGGGCGAGGGGCAGGATACGGGAAAGGCCGGTGGAGCGTGCATCGTTGCGCCTGGCGGATGGTCTTCTTTGCAAGATTTGAGCTTGGAGGATTGGGAATCAATAAGGGATTTTTTGTTTTTATGCGAACGCAAGATGCAGAAGGAGCAGCCTTTGCTCCGATGGTCGTGATTCTGGGTCCCACGGCAAGCGGGAAAACCGCTTTGGCGGTCGAGTTGGCACGTCGTTTGGACGGGGAAGTCCTCAGTGCCGATTCGCGGCAGGTGTACCGGGGCATGGATTTGGGTACGGGCAAGGATTTGTCGGAATATTCAGGAACGGATGCCCGGACGGGGAAGGCTTTTTCGGTTCCTTATCATCTTATGGATGTGGCGGATGCAGGGGAGGAATACAATATTTTCCGTTATCAGCAGGCTTTTGATGAGGCGTATGCGGGAATCCGGGCGCGGGGGCGGGTGCCGGTGCTTTGCGGTGGAAGCGGTTTGTACTTGATGGCGGCTTTGGGAGGGAAACGTTTCAGGGAAGTGCCGAGGAACGAAGGGCTGCGGCGATCTTTGGAAAGCAAGAGCGATGCCGGGCTGGCCGAATTGCTGGCTTCTTACGGGCCTTTGCATAACCATACCGATACAGAGACGAGGGAGCGTTGCTTGCGGGCTCTGGAGATTGCGGAGTTTGAACGCCGTTGCCCGGATGCGGGACGGGTGCCGCCTAAGTCGTTGCTGTTCGGTATCGCGTTCGAACCGGAAGTTTTACGCCAGCGGATAGGGCAACGTCTGGATGCCCGTCTGCAGGCGGGCATGGTGGATGAGGTGCGGGCGTTGCTGTCTTCCGG
>JADIMZ010000059.1 GCA_017694335.1 Candidatus Pullibacteroides excrementavium | reverse complement strand
AATGAATGGAATCCTAAAGCTCATCCTGCCCGCCTCATCTCGGAAGCGGGCTTAAGAAAATCATATAACCAACTACAATTCAATACAATCAAAATTATTCCGATCGACATATTTTCCCATACGAAATTCCGGCACTGCCAAGGCCATCCCCGCATGGATTTTAACATTCCTTAAGCCCAAAATAGAATTCAAGCGGCCTTTCTTGTCCCGTTCCAAAGCCGCCAAGACAAAACCGGTATAGAATTGCGCCACGCCCAAGGATTCTGCCATCAAGGAGGCATTCTGGTATGCCAAATTGCAGTCCGCTGCCCCGAAACGGCTTTTCTCCGACGAATAGATGAACAAAACCGCTTTGGCATCGCGCAAAATCATGTCCCCCTCGCCGGCATGGAAACGGCGGTACATCTCCTTGAATTTGGGAATCAGCTTGTACACCCCCGCCAGCTTCCTTCCCAGCAACATCCGCATGAAACGGTTATCCAAGAGCCGAACCACTTTCATAAAGGAATCCAAAGTGTATTCCGTCACGGCACGCAAGGTTTCCGGTTTGCGAACCAGCACGAAATGCACATCCCGGCTGTTCTGCGCGGTAGGTGCTGCCGCTGCCGCTGCCATAATCATCCGAAAGGATTCTTCCGGAATCTCCTTGCCGGAAAACGCCCGGTTGCTGCGCCGGGACTTGATTAGCAACATCAACTGTTCCGGGCTTGGCAAATCGGCCAAGGAAAACGGCTGCACCGAACCGTTCGGGAAAGCATCATGTTCAATCGCTTCCTTAGGGCAAACCGCCACGCAATGGCCGCAAAAAATGCAGGAAGACTCGTTCCTCGTACAGATACGGCCGTTTTCCTCGTAAAAAATCCCAGCAAGGCAAATCTTCACGCAACGCTGGCAACGGATGCAACGGCTGTCATTTATCTTCAATTCTCCAACGGACAATGCTTTCCTTGTCATTTCTTTTCCTGTTTCTGTTCATAACCAAAAAGGCTGCTCCGCCTTCCCTGCCCCTTTCGGAAGCGGAAACGGAACAGCCTTCCGCAAACAATAATGCAAGATTCCGGAACAATCCGGAAACTTGACTATGCCAATTCGTGGATAACCAAGCCCGAACGCAACTTCGGTTCGAACCAAGTAGTCTTGGGAGGCATGATATTGCCGCTATCGGCAATGTTGATCAACTGGGTCATCGAAACCGGGTACATGGCAAAAGCCACTTTCATTTCGCCATTGTCCACACGGCGTTTCAATTCGCCAAGACCGCGGATACCGCCTACGAAATCGATTCTCTTGTCGGTACGCAAGTCCTTGATGCCCAGAATCTGATCCAATACCAGGTTGGACAGGATCGTCACATCCAGAACGCCAATCGGGTCGTTATCGTTGTAAGTGCCCGGCTTGGCCTGCATACGGTACCATTTGCCAGCCAGGTACATGCCGAATTCATGCAGCTTGCCCGGCTTGAAAATATCGGCTCCCATTTCTTCCACTTCGAAGTTTTCCTTCAATTTGGCAATGAAGGCTTCTTCGGACAGACCGTTCAAATCCTTTACAACACGGTTGTAGTCGATAATCTTCAACTGGTTTTCGGGGAAGATAACCGCCATGAAGTAGTTGTATTCTTCCTTGCCGGTATGGTTGGGGTTGTGTTCGCGTTTTTCCTTGCCCACCAAGGCAGCGGCGGCAGTACGATGGTGACCGTCGGCCACATACAGGTAGGGAACTTCCTTGTCGAAGATTTCCACCAAGCGGTTGATGACCGCCTTGTCATCGATAATCCAGAACTGATGACGGAAGCCGTCTTCCTTGGCCACGAAATCGTAAACCGGCTTTTCAGCCACTTTCTTGGCCACGATTTCATCGATTTCCTTCTTGGCCGGATAGGCGAAGAACACCGGTTCCACATTGGCGTTGGTGATGCGCACATGGATCATACGGTCTTCTTCCTTGTCCTTGCGGGTCAACTCGTGCTTCTTGATGATGTTGTTGAAGTAGTCGTCGATATGGCAGCAGGCCACCAAGCCGTATTGGGTGCGGCCGTCCATCGTCTGGGCGTACACGTAAATCTTTTCTTCCGGATCCTGTACCAACCAGCCGTTCTTCTTGAAATTGTTGTAGTTTTCAACCACTTTGTCATATACGGCCTGGGAATGTTCGTCCGTGCCTTCGGGCAGGTCGATTTCAGCCTTGGTCACATGGAGCAACGATTGCGGGTTGCCGGCAGCTTCCTTGCGGGCTTCTTCCGAATTGAGCACGTCGTAAGGACGGCTTGCCAGTTTTTCCACGATGTCAACAGGAGGTCTGAACCCCTTGAATGGTTTGATAATAGACATGATATAAGTTTTTAATTTGTTTTTTCGCATTCACGCGCAAGCCGACGGATGCGCTCTGCCGGACTGCAATGCAACTTACAAAGATACGATTTTTTTCAATGCGGGACAATCGGGAGACAAGCAGGGACAGCCACGGCCCATCTTTCCTTCTACTCCGCAATCGGCAAGAACGAATACCTGTCCGAATAATCCATCATCTGCGCGGCAAAATCATCCGGATAGCGGATTTCCACATCCCGGATACGGCCATCCTCCGCATAAACCGGACTCAATTTCGGATTGACAAATCCCCCATAAGCAGCCAAGCCCAATGCCCTATAACGATCCAGCACTTCCCGGTGCAAATCGGCATCCACCTTGACCCCGTAGCGTTCCACCATGGCCTTGCCCGCCTCGTAATCCCCTTCCGACTTGATACGCTGCACTTCGGCCAGCAGTGAAGCGAACAATGACCGCAGAGCCTCGTAATCCCGTATCCGGAAATAGGTTTTGCCATCCCGGACAAGCTTTTCTATCACCTGTTCCGAAGCACCTTTCTCATAAACCCAATGCGCTATCATGCTCCGGTTCCGCATATGGGCTTCTTCTATGTCCTTGCCTAGTTCTATACGCACCAATTGGGTCATCAGGCCGTTACGAATATAGGAATCGTATTCCGACTTATAAATTTCCGGCGTCGAAACCAGCCCCAGCTCTCCCATCTTGGGGTCGGCCAGATAATACAACGCGAACAAATCGGCCCGGGCTTCTTCCAAGGTAGAAGCATAGTTCTTCAAGGCATCCGAAGCCACTCCGTCCAGCAACCGCCCCGAACCATGCCCCAGGCATTCATGCAAATCGGTATGCAGGTTCCCGCCCAAAGTGGAATACTGCCGGCTTCTTTCCACTTCGCTTTCGTCAAAGGCGAATTCGGACAGCATTCCCGGCCCTTCCTTGGCGCTCTTGTCGTATGCATCGGTCAGATTCTCTATGGTTACCGACTTGGAGCCGTGCTCATGCCGGATCCAGTCCGCATTGGGAAGATTGATGCCGATAGGCGATGACGGAAAGCAGTCCCCTCCTAATTGCACCACATTGATAACCTTGGCACTGACACCTTTGACCTCTGCTTTCTTAAAACGAGCATCCACCGGGGAATGGTCCTCGAACCATTGCGCGTTCCGGCAAATGATTTCCGTCCGGCAGCTCGCTTCCTCGTCCCGGAAATCGGCAATAGCCTCCCAGCTGGCCTTCAAACCCAACGGATCCCCGTATGTTTCTATGAAGCCGTTCGTATAATCGACCCGGGAATCCGTATCTTCCACCCAGCAAATGCTGTAATCATCCCACTCGGCAAGGCTTCCGCTGCGGTAATAATCCACCAACTTGAGAATGTGTTTCCGTTGACTTTCATTTTCAGACACTTCCGCCGCTTTCTCCAAACAATCGACTACCTTCTCCAACGCCTTGGAGTACAACCCGCCTACCCGGCAGACTCTTTCCTCCAGCTTCCCTTCCGCTTTGACCAGGCGGGTGTTCAGCCCGTAAGAGAGAGGATGCCGGACCGCCTCGGGATGCGCCTGCTCGTAGGCGGAACGCTGATGGGAATAAAACGCCTCCGCCTCCTTGGTGCTCACGCCTTGATAATAATTGCAAGCGGATGCCTCCAGCAAACCCAATACGGGATCCAGATTGATCCGCTTGGCATACAGGCTCGCGTCGAAAAGCACCGGAGTCAGGAATTCCGCCAGCTCCGCTTTGCTCCTTATCCCAGCTAGCCTGATTCCGTTCTCCTCGTATGCCAAGGTGTCCGGCAACTCGGCAATCTGAGCCAAGACCGGCTCCATGTCGGAAGCTTCCATCAGGTGAATGAAATAATCCCGGCTGAAACCGGGCTCGAATTTGTCGCACGCATAATGATGATGCACGCCGTTGCTGAACCAGACCCGTTTCAGGAAGACCACGAAAGCACAGAAGCTTCTAGAATCCCGGTTTCCGGAATAAGTCCGGTAAATGGATTCCAATACCCTTTTAACCAATAATCCATATTTGAAATTCTGCGCGTAAAGGATATCCCGTCCGCAATTGGCCGCCTCCGACAAATAATACAACAAAAGTCGCTGACGGACACTCAAGCCATTCCATCCCGGCACTTGATAGCGCATCACTTTCAAATCGGCAAAACGGTCTATCGTATACCGGAACTCTACTTTTCCCGTACCGGGTTCGACACTGGACCGTTCCTGACTCTCCCTGCTTTCAATATTCTTCATTTCTGTCTTTTTTCACGCAAAGCCCCTAACGACACTCTGTTAGAACGTCTCTCCGATCTCTTCTTCCGCCTGATGGGCTTACAAAAATACTTCAACAGGACAATTATCCCAATTTTTTTGTATCTTCGCGCCTCGAATCAAGATTGGCAAGATTCACGGACCCGTAGTTCAATGGATAGAATTTCAGATTCCGGTTCTGACGATAGGAGTTCGAATCTCCTCGGGTTCACGATGCGACTTCTCGCAAAAAGGATTTCGGGAAACCGTAATCCTTTTTTCATAAAAGCGGTTCCATAATCAAGTCGAAGCGGTTTTCCGCCAAGCAGCACATGTAAGCATATTTCATAAAAAAAACTGCAATACAATCCTATATGAAAAGCACGGTGAAAACATACCAGAAACGATACTGGGAACCCATACGGATCCTGAGCATAGCAGGCTCAGACAGCGGAGGGGGAGCCGGATTACAGGCCGATATCAAAACCATTTCATCCTTAGGCGGTTATTCCGCCACCGCAGTTTCCGCCATCACGGTTCAAAACACCTTGGGGGTGGAATCCGTATATCCAGTCTGTGCAAAACAGGTTTGCGAGCAAGTGGATGCCGTCTGTCGGGATCTTAAGCCCCAAGCCATCAAGATCAGCATGCTGCCAGACCCTGAGACCGCAGAGCCTCTAGCTGAACTGCTGAAAAAACACCAATGCACGAATATCGTCATCGACCCTGTCATGGTAGCCACTTCCGGGCACTCCTTGAGCGATATGCCTGCTATCGAAAACATGCTCAGATACCTGTTTCCTCTGGCCCGCATCGTCACTCCAAACCTTTCCGAAGCCCAACAAATTACCGAAATAGAGCTTTCCCATATCGGTAAATGCCAGGATGCCGCTGCAAAAATCTTGGAATGGGGCCCTCAAGCAGTCTTGATTAAAGGAGGCCACGCAAAAGGTGCCTATATTAAAGACCTTCTGCTCTCGGCCAAACAGGGTCCTATCGTATTCAAATCCCCTAGAATCAAAACCAACAACCTCCACGGCACAGGTTGCACCCTTTCGGCCGCAATTGCCTTCTTTCTAGCATCAGGACTCGATATCAACCATGCAGTCCTCAAGGCAAAGGAATACCTGCATACCGCCATCAAGGCAGGCTCAGCCATGGCTTTAGGCTCCGGGCACGGACCTGTCAACCATTCATTCGCTCCCGTTCCATTAATAAGAATTCCCAAAAATCAGAAATGACCATCTATTTCAACAATCGGGCTTTAGAACTCGAAAAAGAATGCAACCTCGAAGAGCTGCTCGCCAGCCAATCGCTCCAGCACAAGGCGGGCATTGCCATCGCCCTCAACAACAAAGTGGTTCCAAAAGAAATGTGGAAACAGACCATAATAAAAGACGATGACCGAATACTTGCCATCGGAGCCAGCTACGGAGGATAATAATACCCTGAAGCAATCCGGCAGATAGATTTCCCTAGCAAAAAAGGCGGTGTTTCCCCGAGATGAACCGGGAACACCGCCTTTTCATAAACTGCAAGTCTGAAAGCTTCAGCCAAACATACCCGCAGATACAACTGTCAAGACCTTTAAAGCTTAAGCATCTTGATGACTTCTACATTTGATCCTGAAACAATCCGCAGGTAATAATACCCGGATTCATAAGCCGACAAATCCAATTCATTCTCACCTGCTTCCACACGTCCTTGCAGCAGCACTTGCCCCGTTGCACTAAACAGGCACATATCGGCAGCCCGGCCTGACATCAAACGGAAACGTCCGTCTGCGGATGGATTGGGTAGCAAATAAAACGCATTTTCTTCCATTTCCTCGTTAGCCAGCTCAACGACTTCGAAATTCCGAGTGACAATATCGGATACTCCGCCCACGTACAAGGCACGCAAGCCAACCGTATGCGTCCCCAAAGACAAACCTCTAAAGACGTATTCCTCGATTTCGGCATCCAAGGTATCTACCACCACGCTGTCCATATAAACCACATATTGCTCCGGATACATATTCACTTCCTCTCTCGGGTCACAAGCGAACCACAGCATGGTCATGGTGTTATACGACACACGGCAAATCCGGATATAGGGATCCAGGATTGTCTGGTTCATTTTAATCGAAAGCGTAGTATCCCGCTGAAGATTCAAACCTTTCACATAAGTGGTATCAAAACCGCGCATGAAAAACTCAAAATCATATACCCCCTTCAACAATTCCAAATCGTCTCCTTCGGGATACATATTGACTGTGCCCAATAAAACGCCATTCCGCTTTATCCTCGTAGACACATTCTGTCTAGACACCGGATTATCAATAAAGACGGACAACAGAACCGAAGCCGGATTCAATCCCACTTTACCGCCCGAAATCACAATCGGCATACAACTCAACTCTCCCATATCCTTACGGGTGGCAAAAATCTTATTCCAAGCAGAACCTTCCTGTTGGGAACGGCAAACCTTCCATATCTCGTATTCACCATCCGCTACTCCGTCCAGATTCAAATCGAAAACCGCATCTACCTCACCTTTCTTATCATACCCTAATGACAATGATACCGAATCGGATATCACCGATACGAATTCGCCCTCCGAATACAAAGCAAATGCCACATAACCATTAAAGAAAGCCTTGGTCTTATTTTCCAGCCTGCCCATGGAGGCCTGCAACGGCTCAGCCATGTCATACAAGGAATCTTCCTCCATCCGAGTCGAAAAAGTCACGACATCTTCCGCCGTCAGAAAATAATCGTTTTCCAATGCTTGTCCGGGAGGAACCAGATTCAACAAGACTTCCTGGCCTCTCGCATAACCGCCACCGGTTCCGGCTCCAGCACCGCTGATGTCTCCGGGATCCATGACATGAACCAGGAAATAGCCATCGCACCAGCCGCCCCAGCCCCAATTGATATGGAAATAGCCATCATCCGCATATCCGTCGCAAACAAAGGCATGACCGCCCCCATCTCCATAACCTTGATAATACAAAGGCATGCCATTATCCAATGCGTGGCGCAACAGACTTTCCCAATCTTCCTGCGTGTCATAAGCATCCCTCTCACGCACGCTCACCACAGAGTCGAAGCCCATATGGTCTACCACTCCATTAATTATAGGATCGGTATAAGCCCCACTGAAAGCACTGGTATAATCCATATCTACGGCATATCCAAAATCCCTCATCAATAAAGCTACCGCATCATTCTGCTCCTGGGTATATTCGATGGTATCCGATCCATAGGCAGGCAAGATATTCGCCCAATCGTAACGGCTTTGCGACAAATCCGCCGTCACATGAATACCCCGGGTAGAGGTTATATAATCCACACTGCCGTTCCCCTTCTCCGGATATTCATAATACTTGGCTATCATCGCTAAAGCCGTAGCCACGCATCCCGTATAGGACAAACGCTCATCGACCGGATCGGTAGGGCACATACCATTATACGGCAATGACTGATCATAGCTTATCGTTCCCAACAATGGCTCCACTACAGCCTTCGATTTTTCGAAAGACCGGGGAGATTGCTTTTGGACAGGAGCTTCGGCGGCAAGCTTGACACCTTCTTCATAAAAAGCCAGCCAAGAACGCACATTCTCAGGCATACCAGCCATTTCAAAACGGCCATGATCCGAATACCCCAAAACAGCACAACGGGTATTGTCATCCCCGGAAACAATTACAAATCCCTGATCTTCGCCCACATTGAAAATATAATAGGGCGCATCGGCCTTTTGGGCTCTTGAAGCCGGATACACGCAAACGAACTCAGGCAAATTTTTCTTCGTCGAACGGCTTTGTACCCGGTAAAATTCTTCGGCTAAATCCTTGGCCTTCGAGAAGCCCACGGGAGCCGCATTCAATCCGCCCATCGAAACAAGCATGACGAGGGCGATTCCTATCCATGTCCTTTTCTTCATTTCTCTTTTTATATGTGACATCTGACAAAAAAAAGGCATGCCTTTTCTCGACATACCTTATTATAATCCAATACTATTTCCGGTAATCATAGAAACCGATACCTGTCTTACGCCCCAACTGGCCGGCACGCACCATCTTGCGCAACAACACATGCGGACGGTATTTCGGGTCACCGAACTCCGTGTAAAGAACTTCCATGATAGCCAGGCATACGTCCAAACCTATCAAGTCGGCCAGTTCGAGCGGCCCCATCGGATGATTAGCCCCCATCTTCATCGCCGCATCGATTTCTTCACGCGAAGCCACGCCATCGGCCAGGATGCCAATACCTTCGTTGATCATCGGAATCAGGATACGGTTGACCACGAAACCGGGAGCTTCGTTCACGCTGACCGGGTTCTTGCCCATCGCCTTGCAGAGTTCTACTACCTGAGCGTGCACTTCGGGCTCGGTCAGCTGGCCTTTGATTACTTCAACCAACTTCATCACCGGCACCGGATTGAAGAAATGCATCCCAATCACTTTGCCCGGGCGTTTGGTCGCTGCGGCCACCTGGGTTATGGACAAAGACGAGGTATTGGTAGCCAGAATGGCCTCCGGCTTGCAAACCGCATCCAATTCCTTGAAGATTTCCAGCTTGACCGCCATGTCCTCTGCAATGGCCTCGATAACGATATCGTAATCCTTGCAATCTTCATAAGACATCGTCGTAGTGATATGAGCCTGGATTTCCGCTTTCTTGGCGGCTTCCATCTTGCCTTTCTCTACCAAGCGGGCCAAACTCTTATCAATGGTCTGCAATGCCTTGTTGATTGAATTTTCAGAACGCCCCTTCATCAGGACATCGTAACCGGCCTGAGCAAAAGCCTGGACAATGCCATGCCCCATCGTTCCGGTTCCTACAACACAGATTTTCATGGTATAATCTCCTATTTTTTTTATTTTCAATAACCTCTTCTTATTCTTACATCCATCGTTTCATCACCCTCTATATCGGAAAGACCTGCCCGCGGCTTCCTATCCTTATTTGCCCTTGAACACAGCCGGACGTTTTTCCAAAAACGCTTTCATTCCTTCCTTCTGGTCTTCGGTAGCGAAACAAAGTGCGAACAGATTGGCTTCCAATCCCATTCCTGCTTCAAAACTGCCATCTACGCCTTCGTTCATCGCCTCTTTCGAATAACGGACAGCCAACTGGGCTTTGGAAGCGATCTTCCGAGCCAAAGACATAGCGGCATCCATCAACTGATCGGGTTCCACCACTTTATTGAACAACCCTATACGATACGCTTCCATGGCATCCATTGTCTCGGCGGCCAAAATGATTTCCTTGGCCCGACCCAAGCCTACCAAACGAGGCAAGCGCTGCGTACCATTAAAGCCCGGGGTGATGCCCAAACCTGTTTCAGGCTGGCCAATCTTGGCTTTGGAAGATGCAATCCGAATATCGCAAGCCATCGCCAATTCGCAGCCTCCCCCCAAAGCATAGCCGTTCACAGCGGCAATGACTACTTTTCCCATAGTCTCGATCCGCCGGAAAACATCCGCGCCGAACTCGCCGAAAGCCTTGGCCTCGGCAGCATCCATCGCGGCCATCTGGGCAATGTCGGCCCCTGCTACAAAAGACTTGCCTTCCCCTGTCAAGATAACGACCTTGCATTCCGCATCAGCGGAAGCATCGGCAAAAGCGCAATCCAGTTCCGAAAGAAGCTCGGTATTGAGCGCGTTCAAATCCTGAGGACGATGGATCGTGATAATCCGGATATCCTCCTTTTGTTCAATCAGCAGATTCTGGTATTCCATGTTTTCAGTTTTTCTCATGCTATATCCGCGAACGCCAAGCCGCGATTTCCCCGCTTGAGCCTGGCCAAGGCGCACCCCTTCGGCAGCAAAGCGGGCAAATATAGAAAATTAAACGATATGCCGTACTTTTGCCCAAACTTTTTATCCTCCTTGCATAGAAACAGGTAAAATGACACCGCAACGGAATCCAAACGGCAATGCCGCCTTCCATATTCTGGCACTCTGCATCGTAGCTGTCTGGGGAACCACTTTCGTGGCGACCAAAGTACTGCTCCTTCACGGCCTCAGTCCCCAGGAAATCTTCTTTTACCGATTCCTGATGGCCTACGTGCTGATGCTGGCCTATTTCCATAAAAAATGGTTCGCTGATAATTGGAAAGACGAACTGAGAATGCTCTGCGCAGGCATGATGGGAGGTTCGCTCTACTTTTACACGGAAAACACGGCCTTGGAATACACGGCCACGACCAACATCGCGCTGATTCTCTGCATCGCCCCTCTTATCACAGCCCTTCTGCTCCGCTTGTTCTACAAAGACCTGAGGTCTGATTGGACCCGCAACTTCCTGATTGGCTCGATTCTCGCCTTGGTCGGTGTCAGTCTGGTCATACTCAACGGGCATTTCGTCCTAAAGCTTTCCCCAAAGGGTGACTTGCTCTGCTTGGCATCTGCGGTCTGCTGGGCTTTTTACACGGTACTGCTCAAAGACCTGGAACAACGCTACAGCAATTTACTGATTACCCGGAAAGTATTTTTCTACGGCGTGCTGACCATCTTGCCTTTATATATAAGCAAAGCCAAGCCGGAGAGCCTCGCCTTGCTGCGTCAGCCGGAAGTCTGGGGAAACCTGCTGTACTTGGGTTTGGTGGCTTCCTTGCTCTGCTTCCTGTTCTGGAATCTCACATTGCATAAAATCAGCCCGATCCGAGCCACCAATTATATCTATTTCTCCCCCGTCGTGACCGCCATCGCCTCTTATTTCGTTTTGGGCGAACCGATTACCTGGATCATCCTGGCCGGCGGTGCCTTGATTATTTCCGGAGTATGGCTGGCCGGGAAAAAGAAAAACCATGTATCCATCAAGCGCCGCAGATAGGATGCGGTTCGGTAATGGCAATCAAACAAGTTTGTTGCCATTACTCTCACCTTTCACTATCTTTGCAGTTTGTGGACTTTCGCATCGAGGCCGGTTGACGCATATTGGATTCGCCTCCGCGAAACCCGCGTTGCCACTTGACATTCAGAAAACAAAGGATATGGAATCTATAGAAAACGTATTGAGCAAACTCAGTTTGCAAGCAGTCAAGGAACTGTTCGGATTCGAAGCCCCGGCTTCTGCCATCCAGATACAAAAAACCGACAAGAAATTCGAGGGAGACCTCACATTGGTGGTTTTCCCCTTTGTGAAAGCCGCACGCAAGAGCCCGGAAGAAACCGGGAAAACCATCGGTGCCTACCTGCAAGAACACTGTGCCGACATCATCGGCTTCAACACGGTCAAAGGCTTCCTGAACCTCAGCATTTCCGATGCCTACTGGCTTAAATACCTGGATACAGCCCGCCGGGAAGACCCGCACAAGCAGCCTGGGGAAGGCAAACCCATCGTGATAGAGTATTCTTCTCCCAATACCAACAAGCCCTTGCACTTAGGACATATCCGCAACAATCTCTTGGGCTGGTCCGTGGCCGAGATCCTGAAAGCCAACGGTTTCAATGTCAAGAAAGTGAACCTGGTCAACGACCGAGGCATCCATATCTGCAAGTCGATGCTGGCCTGGCTGCGCTGGGGCGATGGCGAGACCCCGCAAAGCAGCGGCATGAAAGGCGACCACCTGGTGGGCAAATACTATGTGATTTTCAGCAACCACCTCAAGGAAGAAACCGAAAAAATCCTGTCCGAAAACCCCGGCATGGAAAAAGAGGAAGCCGAACGCCGGACACCGCTGATGCAGGAAGCCCAGCAGATGCTCAAGAAATGGGAAGAAGGCGACAAGGAAATCCGGGATCTGTGGGAAAAGATGAACAACTGGGTCTACGAGGGATTCGATGCCACTTACCGCCGTTTGGGAATCGACTTCGACAAGATTTATTACGAATCCAACACTTACCTTCTCGGCAAAAGCATGGTACAGGAAGGCTTGGAAAAAGGTGTCCTGTACAAGAGAGAAGACGGTTCGGTCTGGGCCGACCTCCGGGACGAAGGCTTGGATGAAAAACTCCTGCTCCGCAAAGACGGGACTTCGGTCTATATGACACAAGACTTGGGAACCGCACGGCTCCGCCAGCAGGAATTCGATGCCGAAAGCCTGATTTACGTGGTCGGCAACGAGCAGAATTACCATTTCGACGTGCTCAAACGGGTTCTTCGGAAATTAGGCTATCCCTGGGCGGAGAAAATCACCCACCTCTCCTATGGCATGGTGGAACTGCCCGAAGGCAAGATGAAGTCGCGGGAAGGCACGGTGGTGGATGCCGACGACCTGATGGACAAAATGACGCAGACCGCCAAGGAAACATCCGAGGAAATCCAGAAAAAAAAGGAAGAGAATGCAGCCGGGCAAGCCGCAGCCGCCAACGCCCAGGCCAATGCCGCCATATTGAACGAAGCCGAACGCGAAGATTTGTACTTCCGCTTAGGCATGGGCGCACTCAAATACTTCATCCTCAAGGTGGATCCTGTCAAGAACATGTTGTTCAACCCCAAGGAATCAATCGACTTCAACGGGAACACCGGGCCTTTCCTGCAATACACCCACGCCCGAATCTGTTCGCTCCTGCGCAAAGGCGGATTCCAGGATGGACAACTGGTGGACTTCAATAACGACGGGCTTCGGATTTCGGACAAGGAAAAAAGCCTGATCCAGAACCTGGCCAGCTATCCTACCGTACTGAAACAGGCTGGAAATACCTATAGCCCGGCCTTGATTGCCAACTACCTGTACGACTTAGCCAAGGATTTCAACGGCTTTTACCAAGACACACCGGTTTTGCGCGAAACCGATGAAAACCTGAAATCTTTCCGTCTGGCACTGGTACAATACACAGGCTTGATCCTGAAAAAAGGATTGTACCTGCTGGGCATCTCCGCTCCCTCCGCCATGTAAGGCAGGCTATAAAGGAAAACGGTGTGTCAGAACGGCATGCTTCTTGTCGACAGCCAATTCTGACACACCGCATAAATAAAGAAAACCTTATCGACATCCCTCTCCAGCTAAAAAGAGGAAAGGATGCCCGTTATCAAACGGCTTCTAAGACAATATCAAACAGTTTCTAAGACAATTTTGCCAATTCGGCTTCCATCCGTCCATACAGGTTGCGTGTCACCGGCACTAACGGCAGACGCAAGACATTCTCGCAAAGACCCCGGATATGCAATCCGGCTTTGATTCCCGGAGGATTTCCTTGCTCGAAGAAGAGCTTCAATATTTCCGAAATCCGGTAATGCAGCTGTTGCGCCATCGCCAAGTTTCCTTCCTGCACGCCCCTCACGATTTGGGCCATCTCCTTGGGCAGCAGGTTCGCCGCCGTGCTGATGACCCCGTCGGCTCCCATCGCCACCAAAGGCAAAGTCAACGAATCATCACCCGACAAGACTGAAAAATGCGCCGGACGATCCCGCAGGATTTCACTGATTTTAACGATTAATCCTGAGGCTTCCTTGACCGCTGCGATATTCGGGACGCTCTCCGCCAGTTTCACGATGGTCTCCGGCTCTATATTGGCACCGCAACGGGAGGGGATATTATAGACGATGACCGGAACAGGGCTTGCTTCCGCTACCGCCTTGAAATGAGCATACAGGCCCCTCTGCCCCGGCTTATTGTAATAGGGTGCCACCGAAAGGATATAGGAATAACCTGAAAAATCGGTTTTCCCGATCTGCTTCAGCAGCGATGCCGTATCATTTCCTCCCATTCCCATCACCAAAGGCAAACGCCCCCGGTTGAAACGCGCCACAGCCGCGCAAACCTCTCTTTTTTCTTCGGAACTCAAAGTGGGAGACTCCCCGGTCGTTCCCAACGCCACCAAAAAATCCACCCCTCCGTCGATGCTGAACTCAACCACCCGTTCCAGAGCTTCAAAATCTATATCGCCTTTTTTAGTGAAAGGCGTCACCAACGCGGTCCCGACCCCTCTCAATCGCTTATCGTTTTCCATACTTTCTATTTTGAAGGAATAGGATTGCCCGGTTTCCCTGACACAGCCCCTTTCCCGTTCTTTTTCTCATTATCGACCTCTATCTCCCGCTGAGGCCTATCCTTTGCCAAACCTATGAATGGCAAATAGGCATCCAGCAGGCGCAAAATCTCATCCAACGGATTCTTGGTATCGTTCAATGCCAGACTCAAATCGTTCACATCCTTGCCCCACTCGCTGGATTTCCCAACCTTGAAGCCGGACTGGATCAAAGCCAGAATCGCAATATCCATATACCGGGATTGCGGGCTCAAGTCCAAAAGCAAGTCGTATGATGCCTGGAAAAAAGCCGCCACCTCCGGTTTCTTGAGCTTCGGGAAGTAGGAAAAACGCAAATCCTTGCGGCCTATTACACAGCAAGACTTCCACAAACCACCCCAGGAATCCGCCACGGCGGCCAAATCCTTGCTGTCCGAATAGACAAGCAGGCTCAATTCCTTTCCTTGCGCTATCTTCCGGGCCGAGGCAAGAATCTTCGCCTTGTCCATCCCAGCCTCTTCATGACAATAGACCGCGATTTTGCGGATATGCGCCCAAGGCTCGATAGCCCGGCTGCCCGACTGCTTTTTCAACGCCCGCCCGAGACGTTTCCTCCAACGACGTTCTTTGAGTTTTCCAAACATCCTGTTCCTATAAATGCAAGCTCCCACGCACCATTCCCCTCGTTCTGCTTGTACCCGTTCAAAGCCCGTAAAGACCCTGATGCCGGTTTCTTGATAAAAGCGGGTAAAATTACAACAATCGGGTATTATTGACAAGCCCCGAAACATAAAGACGGGATACAGGCCTAAATATTCTTCGGATGGTTGCGATTAAATCGAAAGGCTTTTCTTAAATTTGCAGGATACAACCTATTGGAAGATTCATCGTCCACCGCCGAGGCGGCCGTCCCATCCGAAGGCGCAAAAGATGACTCCTCTGGAAAAAACTTATTTTATGGAAAATTTGAAACTTGATTTCCAATTCGGCCTGGAGGCCGGACAAATGCTCGAATCGGTCAAATCCGGACAGAAACCGGAAAAACTCTCCGGATTGCAATCCCAAGTGGAAAAAGCCTTTCAAACCCTGACCCGGGAAAGCGGCAAAGGACATGAATTCCTCGGCTGGCTGCATTTGCCTGAACAACTCAGAGAGGAAGCTTTGGCCCCCATCCTGGAAAAGGCCGAAGACTTCCGCAAGAAATCCCAGATCCTGGTCTGCATAGGCATCGGAGGCTCTTACCTGGGCGCCAAAGCCTTAGTGGAATGCATGACACCCCAGCTGGCCCAATTCATCATGGGCTATCCCCGGGTCATTTTTGCCGGCCACCAGCTCTGCGAAGACTACTACAGTGAATTGCTTTCTGCCTTGAACCATTATGACTATACCGTCTGCGTCATTTCCAAATCCGGGACGACCACTGAGCCGGCCATCGCTTTCCGCCTTGTCCGCGAACATATCGAAAAGAAATACGGCAAAGAGGAAGCCCGCAAGCGGATCACGGTTATCACCGACAAGGAAAAAGGCGCGCTGAAGACCTTGGCCGACCAGGAAGGCTACACCTCCTTTGTCGTGCCGGACAACGTAGGAGGCCGCTATTCGGTGCTGACCCCGGTCGGACTGTTCCCCTTGGCCCTGTCGGGCGTCGACATCAGGAAACTGGCCCAAGGAGCTCAAAGCATGCAGAAACTGCTCTGCACCGAAAAATTGGACTGGACCAGCAACATAGCCGCCCAATACACACTCTTCCGCCAATACCTGTATATGCAGCAAGGCAAAAAAGTGGAATTGCTAACCAATTTCGAACCCCGCCTGCTCTATTTCGGGGAATGGTGGAAACAGCTTTTCGGCGAAAGCGAAGGCAAGGAAGGCAAAGGCATTTTCCCCTCCAGCGCCAATTTCACTACCGACCTGCATTCCTTAGGCCAGTATATCCAAGAAGGCGAACGCCTGTTCTTCGAAACCGTGCTCAGCATGGAAAGCCAGAAGACCGAACTTGTCGTGCCTTTTGAAGAAGCTGATTTGGACAAGATGAATTTCGTGGCCGGAAAACGGGTATCGTATGTGAACGAAAAGGCGGAAGAAGGTACTTGCATGGCCCACTCGCAGCAGGGAGGCGTACCGGTATTGAGAATCCGCATCCCGCATCTGGACGAATACAGCCTTGGCCAGCTTATCTACTTCTTCGAGTTCGCCTGCGGCCTGAGCGGATACACCTTGGAGGTCAATCCTTTCGACCAGCCCGGCGTGGAAGCCTACAAAAAGAACATGTTCAAACTTTTAGGGAAGCCGGGGATATAAAAGACAAAAAAATCTCAATCCTTGGAAAACGGAAGAGGGCGGCCATTAACCGCCCTCTTCCGTTTCCAAGACAAAACTAACGTACCAGGAATTTAAGCAACGAAAATCCGTAATCGGTCAGAACCCGGACATAATACAAGCCTGACGGCAACGTCGATACATCATATCGGAATTCTGCCTGATTGAGATTTTCCGCACTGCTGTACAACAAAACGCCCGCCATATTCAAAATCGATACCTGCCGGATTCCCACGGTGGAACGAATCCATACCTTATCATCCGCTGGATTCGGATACAAGGTCAACCCTGTGTCCAATCCAGCAACTCCTTCATTCCCTGTAGGTTCATACACTTTGATATCATCAATCATGAACATGAAATTGTCTTCCGAAACACATTGAATCGCCAAATACACTTCTTGGCCTGCATATTCAGACAAATCCACTTCTACCTTTGTCCACGTAACGGGAGCTTCCCGAGTGGAACCTATCACAGAAAAGCTTTCCAATGCATTATCAGTACTAGAAACCAATACATTATATCTTTCAAGCCCCAATTCATCCAGAAAACTCTTCACATAAAATTCCATCTTCGGACCATGGGACGGCAACCTCAGTTTGGGAGAAATCAGCCAATCGTCATTCACATCCTCGTATACAAAAATACTCGCCCCGTAACGTTTTCCCCCATGAGGAGCTATCTTATCCCCTAATTCAGCCAAAAGGGAGGGCTCTGTCTTGTCCGGATTAAAAGCAACAAAACCGCAAGTCATCTGTTCCAAGGCAAAAGCTGTATTATTCCACCATCCTACTATGGCACCATCGGCATCCACTGTTGTCCAAGCCGGCGTAAAATCCGACAAGGCAAAATCCTGACAATATTCAAAATCCATCACATACGGATTGGCCGGAGCAAAAGAATTCACCACTTTTACAGCCGTATCGTTCCCTGCATATTCGTCACCTTCCATCCGAGAAACCGCCATCAATGCATACTCCGTAGAAGCCTGAGACAAATCCGCCTCGAACACCACCGATTTTATTTCATACGGTTCCAAACGGACCGCCTGGGTATCAACCAAGACACTATTCAACCATAATCCAATAGATGCGTTAGCCTTTTGATAGCCGACATTCTGTACTTCGACTTCCACTTTCTCGTTAGCGGCGAACCAACCATCCCCATCCGGACTCAAGATGCTCTTCACGGCTACATCTTCGGCACGGACAACCGCATCATGGCCAAAAACAGCCCGAATCGCCGGAATTCCCAAATTCTGCTGGAAAATCGGTTTGTCATTCGATAAGACATAAAAACCGCCTTCCCCCCTATCGGCCATCAACATGAAACCTGCAGTACTTTCCGCTATCATGTATTCCCCAGGCTCCAGCAACAAACCCGGCAATTCATAACGAACAAAACCAGATTCCGTACCCGTACTACCCTGCATCTCATACAATAAAGTCCCTAAGCACGTATCCTGGGCGTTCCATTCGTAGACCCGAATCCAAACAGGCTCATCCTCAGGCATTCCCCAGCCTACGGCAACGTCGGTCAATGTATCTCTTTCTATCAATGTGAACACTAAACCCGCCGCCAATTCGGTTTCCGCACCGATAACGTAATCGTCCGCATTGGCAAACATCTCGTCCGAAACCCGATCGTATCCCATCTCTTCATCGGTAACAATGACATCGATATAACGTGAGTTATCGGCCGTCTTGTCTTCATCGGCATGTTCCAAAATCCATGTAGTAGCCATCAAGCGGATACTATCACCCGGTTTCAAATCCGGCAAACGGAAGGCTATCTGCGAACTGGCAATTTCATCCAACAAATTCATAATCACCGTATCCGAACCAAGACACACGGTATCATGCCAGACTTCCACCTTTGCTTCCACCGGCAAACCACCTCGGTTTTGGACGCTCGTTCCCGCTGTATGAATCCCGGCCATCTGATCAATCGGCATCCTGTAGGCCCAAGGCAAAGAGAAAGAAGTCAAGCTTAAATCATAATCCAGAACTTCCTCCACCTTGATGTTTTTAATGAAAAGATTCGTCGATGAGATTTCAAATGCATAATTCCCAGCTTGCTCGCACAAGAAAGTCGTATCCCCGCTTATGAATTCCGTCTCATAGGCCCCTGTATCGGTCCAAATGATATGCCAATCGGAACGATCGGTGCCGGACAATCCCATCCTGATAGTAAATGTCTCTGGTAAAGGCATCCCCCACAAAGTCGCCCCGGGCTTATACTCCATGGCGAAACGATAGGTCTCCCCTTCTTCCAACACCACGCAACGGGAAACCAAGGGCGCATGGCTTGCATCCGACACATAGCCACCCCAAGTAGGATCCCAGTACCAATGGTTCTCGCTAATCCAATTGCCTGTTTGGGCAGTATCCGAAAAATCGGTAACATAAGGCAATGGCAGGGGTTCATAATTCGTAGTGATGCCTACACCCCTATTATTGTCCAGCACCACCTCCTCTGCGGAAGAACTCTCCAAAACAAAACCTGTCACCGATACTTCATAACTGGTCCCGGCAACGGACAGATCAGCTGCCTCGGCAAACGTAATCACTGTATCCTTGCCTGTTTTCAAAAGCCCGAAGGTCTGCCTTGACGATTTTTCCCCATTGACCGAATAAGACATTTCATAGGAGAGTATATCCGCCCTGCCCCTATTGGCGACATGGATCTGGACAGGACTTTCCGCCGACAAGTCGCAACCCGATCCAGGAAGGACGACTTCCAGCAATTCCAAATCCGGATGCGCTGGATACCTGCCTTCCCCTATTTCAAGATTGTCCACGTAAATCCCGTACATCAATGCTTCCGAAAACGCATATAATGCAAAATAATAATCCCCTTCTTCCTCTATTTCCAACTCTTTGAGAAAATACGGATTGCCCCCCGCCACAAATCCTTCCATCCTGCCTATTTCCGCCATCTCCACTGGTTCAGCACTTTGCCCGTATAAAACAGCCATTGATTCCGGATAGGTAGCATAGGCATTGTAATCGAATACAATATAAGCCGTTCCGGGCTTCAAATGCACCGGATATTTGGTCACCAGATAGTCGTTCAACGGATTGTTAAAATCGTACAGGATTTCCACATTGCTTCCAACCTCGTTCCATTGCCAAGTAACATCATTGTCCGGATTAAGTATGTTCCACAGGTCCATATCCGATTCCATATCGAAATTGCAGATGAACGGCGGCTGAATCGGCCCTTCATGAAATACAACGGTTCGCATCGTATCATTCTCCTCAGCCACATCTCCAAACACTGTCGCGGCGACTTCTATCGTATAAAACACACCTTTGAGACTCAAATCGGCCAAACTCTTGAAATCGTAAGCCATCGATTGCCCTGCCGCCAACGTTTCCTCAACAAGTTCCGTCACCGGATTTTTTCCATTTACAGTATAAGACAAAGAAATACCCGACAAATCCTGGGCACCCCGATTTTCCACCACCACACGGACTTTCTCGGACGATGTCAGACTCTCCCCGCTCACCGGTGCCTCGATACTTTTTACAGCCACATCGATACCGGGAACATATTGCATGGTGCAATAATCCCCTTCATTGAACTCCTCGATCACAAAAACATACTCGGAACCTGCCAGGAATTCCACATCGTCCCCTTTGCCTGCCGTCCCCGAAGCAATCCAAATAGCGGCTTCATTTTCCGGATTCTCCGGAGAAGGATTAACCACGCAATAGTCATAAATACCTGCCGGGATTTCGATAGATTGGCTCTCTCCTGCACCAACCACCGCATAATCCTCGAAAACCGCGCTGGCATCCAAAGGAAGTTTATACTCGAAATTATCTTCATATAATCCTTCGGGCGCTTCGCCTGTGCATAACGGGCCCTCTGCCGGAATCACCGCCCCATAAGTGTCATGCTCCGCATCCAACAAAAGCTGGTATCCGGAATTGTCGCCCCAATCCATCTGCACATTCAATGTAACCCTGGCATTATCCTTATTGGAAAATGAACGGACTTCTGCCAACCGCAGGCACACTTTAGAAGGTTCGCCTATTTTAAAGTCCCTTTCCGATTTTTTCAGACTAAACGACACAGGTCCTGAATTCAAGCCTGAAGTTTGCCCTAACGCAAAGCCGAAACCCATCACGGTCCCGAGCAGAAGACTAGCAATTTGTTTCATAATCATTGATTTTTAGATTTTATACTTTACTTGCTGCTACATCCACATAATATAATATCCCATACTTTTTTCTTTTCCGCCCCCATGCATCCGGCTCGTCTCTATCCAAGAAACCATCTCATAGAAACGATTCTATTCATGACACCGTATTGAATTTTTTAATATATTGTCAATCTGAATATTGGCTGTTTCCCCTAAAAACATCAATCTAACAGACCTTTCATTTCTTTCCGATGCAAAAGGCCAATCTTTTTCCATGCAGGGAAAACAGGACATCCGAAAAAAATACCAAAATAATGTCAATCCATGGAAATCAGGCAAAAATCCTTTGATACAATATTTTTTTCTTATATTCGCAAAGTTTTATCGGTTTCTTGGATAGAAACCATCATTTTTTCTTTACAAAAAAAACACCGATGGCGCATCATGCCTGAAGCCTCCCCAATCTGCATAAAATCCATAAAAAAAAGGCAGCCTGGAAATCCCGTGGCTGCCTTGGACAAAACCCGCAACAAAGTAGATTGCCCGTTATCACACGCCGATTAGCCGATTAGCTATTCTGAAGCTTATCAAACACCCCCTTGCTCAAATGCTCCTTGGCATAGGCCAAGTCGAGGCGGAAACTCTTCAATCCCGAGGAAGGCAAGGTGTACATCAAATCGGTCATCATCGCCTCCATGATGCTGCGCAGGCCGCGCGCGCCGAGCTTGAACTCGATGGCCTTGTCCACAATGAATTCATACACGGCCGGATCGAACTCCAGTTCCACCCCATCCATCGCGAAAAGCTGCTTGTACTGGCGAACCAAAGCGTTTTTAGGCTCGACAAGGATATTGAGCAAAGTTTCCTTGTCCAAAGCCTCCAGATGCGTCAGCACCGGGAAACGCCCTATCAATTCAGGAATCAAGCCGTATGCCCGCAAATCCTGAGGCGCCACATACTGCAGCAAGCTGTCGGAATCCGACACATCGACCCGTTCCTCATTCTTGCGGTACCCCACCTCCTTCATCCGAAGACGGGATGCGATATGACGCTCAATGCCATCGAACGAACCGCTTCCGATAAATAAGATGTTGCGCGTATTGATTTTCACCATGTCGGCATTGGGATGCTTGCGCCCTCCCTTAGGGGGAACCAAGGACTCCGTGCCTTCCAGCAGCTTCAACAAAGCCTGCTGCACCCCTTCTCCCGACACATCCCGCGTAATGGACGGATTGCTACTCTTGCGGGCTATCTTGTCTATCTCATCGATAAAAACGATGCCCCTCTCGGTCTGCTTCACATCGTAATCGGCCGCCTGCAACAAACGGCTCAGAATCGTTTCCACATCTTCCCCCACATAACCGGCCTCCGTCAGGACGGTGGCATCGGCAATGCAGAACGGAACCTTCAACAGACGGGCTATGCTCTTGGCAAGCAAGGTCTTCCCCGTCCCGGTAGGCCCGACCATGATAATATTGGACTTCTCGATTTCCGTATCCTGGCCATCCTTATGCGAAGCCATGTAATTGAGGCGCTTGTAATGATTGTACACCGCCACCGAAAGAATCTTCTTGGCCGCTTCCTGCCCTATCACATACTGATCCAGAAAAGCCTTGATTTCTTCAGGCTTCTTGAGTTCAAGTTCCGGCTCAGGCTGCTTGGATTTGGCATCACCGCCGAATTCCGCCTGCAAATCCAAAAAATAACGATGGGCCAGTTCCCCGCAATTCATACAGAGAATCGATCCGTCCACTCCTTTGATTGCCGGTTCGTACGGTTCCAGTTTCCGGCCGCAGAAAGAGCAGATAGCGCCTTTCTTGGTTCGTGAAGAAGAGGATGCCGATTCCGAAGCGCTTTTCTTTTTTGTCTCCTTTTCCATATCCTGACATCAAAATTCGAAGCGCGAAGATACGCCAAAATTCAAGTCGAGCCAAAAGCCCCGGCAAGATAGCATCACCAATCCATAGTCAAGAAACGCACAGGAATATCGGGACACAAAACAGCCACCTCAAAAACATCAGCCTTGCCTGAATCCCTGTTTATCGGATTCTATGTACTTTTACATTTCACGACATGTAAACGCACCCATATAAAATGAACGTTTCCAGCCTAATAGCCCGAAGATGGGCCACTTCTGCTCCGCTGAAGCATACCCGGAGGATTCTCCGCATGGGCATCTGGAGCATGGGCCTGTGCATCGCCGTCATGGTGGTCGCCATCTGCATACTGGTCGGCTTCAAGCAGGAAATCAGCAAGAAAGTATTCGGATTCGGTTCCCATGTAATCATACAACCATATTGGAGCGGAGCCGATGGCAACACATACTTGGTCTGGGACAGCAGCTTCCAGAACTTCGTCCTTTCCAACCCGCAGGTACAGAACGCCCAGCCCTATGCTCAGAAAGGGGCCCTGATTCGAGGCAAGGACGAGAGCCATGGTGTCTTTTTCAAAGGATTGCCGGCCCATTACGACACCTCCTTCTTTGCGGAAAAGCTGACAAGAGGGAGGATGCCTCGTTTCCAAGACAGCGGCCAAAGGCCTTCAAACCAAGTGCTGGTTTCGGAAAGCCTGGCCAACGTCCTGGAAGTGGACACAGGCAGCAGGCTACGAGCCTATTTCGTGCACGAAGGCCAACTAAGACCCAGAGCCTTGCAGATTACCGGCATCTACGCCACCGGATTGGAAAGCTTTGACGAAACATACGTGCTCGGCGACATCGGGCAAATCCGCCAGATCAACGGTTGGAAGGGAAACGAGGCCGAAGGCATCGACATCCAATTGAAGGATCCGGAGAAACGCTTCGATGTGGCCTATAGCCTAGGAAGCCAGCTGCCTTACGAGTATTCCTGCTTCCCATGCGACCTGCTATACCCCGAAATTTTCGACTGGCTGGCCCTCATCGACACCAATGTGCTCGTCCTAATGCTCATCATGCTCATTGTCTGCCTGATTTGCTTGATTTCCATCCTGTTTATCCTCATCATAGAACGGGGACCTCACGCATGGATACTGAAGACCATGGGCGCTTCGGACGGCCTGATACGCCGGATTTTCGTCAAACAGACCCTCCTGGTCTTAGGACGCGGCTTGCTCTGGGGCAACGCCATAGCCTTGGCGTTGTGCCTGCTGCAAAAATACAGCGGGCTAATCCGATTGGACGTACACGTGTATTACCTGGACCGTGTCCCCGTAGCCTTCCCTTGGGTTCCTATCTTGCTGACCAACGCGGCCATCTTCATTTCCGCATACCTGCTCCTGCAGGCGGTATCCTGCCTGCTCAAACGGAAAAGCCTGCGCAGAAAGTAAACGCCTACATACTCTCAGCGAGGTGCATACGCCTCGAACGTGCCATCTTCGTAAAAGACCACTATCCTCTGTACACGGGCATCCGAACACGGATTCTTTCCGACAGCTGAAAGCCTCTCCTCCGGCCTGTTCCGAGTCTCGCATTCCCTCTTGCCTGCCTCCAACGCCTGCGGCAAGCCCGCTTTTACTTCTTCCGGCCCGCAATCCGACAAGGGCAAACCGAAGGGCTGGGATGCCGAGGAACTACCGGAAACACTGTCCACGCTTGAATCATCGACCGCTATAGAACTGAAAACAGGAGATTGCCCTACGGCAGACCCGGCCAAGCCTGAAGCAGAAGGTTCATCAAAAGGCAATTCAGGAACATTGGAATCCAAAACTTCTGGATGCCCTTCCGCAACCGGAGCATCCTCCACCGCGGGCTTTTCCTCCTTAGGAAGCGAACCCGACATATTGGCATACATGGGTCCTTTACCTTGCAAGAGCCAAACCGGTTCCAGCTCCGGAAAAGCTTTCAGAACTTTCAATACAAAATCCAAACTCGGATTATTCCTGCCTGACAAAATGTGCGACAATCCCGATCGCTGGATGCCGATTCGGTCAGCGAACTGCGAAGCCGTCAAATTCTGGGATTGCATAATGAGCTCGATTCTCTTAATCATAATTTACATCAGTAAACAGCAACACGAAAAATCCATGTTTTCCTTCGTTTCATCTGTAAAAGTAATCGTTTTTATGTTTGTAAACAAGAATACGTTGCAAAACTATTTGTGAACACCTTGAAGTAATTTTATTTTTTTTATAATAATCAATTTATTAAAACATTTGGAAACTAAATGCTGTATTTGTTGAAATGTAACGAACAAAACTGCAACAATCACTAAAGATAAACCATATAAAATGCAGATTATACATACATTATACTATATCGTATGCAAAAACCTTTCATTTATGCGGTTTTTACATAATTATTGTATTTACATTTGTAATATTTTACAGCCCTTACACGGATTTACTTTTGTATTGTGCTAACTGGTTACAAAAGTAAATAAGCATGAACGATTATGCATTTTGAAGAACAGGCTTTTTAAGACATTTTCATACCCTTCCCTAAGAAAAATCCCATACGCTTAAAAATAGTATCTCTCCGGGCCTCCTTTCACTTCCTGTCCTCCTACCCTCTTGATCCGCCTTCCTACTTCCATCACCAACAAGCTGCCATTATGACATAGCCCTATACGGAATAGGGGTCGACAAGGCATTAAAAAACCGGCCCTGCAAATGCAAAGCCGGTTATATCCAAACTGTCAAACAGCAAATCCGCTATGCAGCCCTCTTAGGCCGCTTCAGATATCGATAAAAGCGTCAGCCTATTTCTGTACCGGAGGCGCGTCCGGCTTGCGGGAAAGCTGTGCCAAAAGCTCGGCTTCGGCCACTAACTGCTTGCCCACATAAGCCCAGCCTTTCATATTGCAAAGCCCGCGGCGCAAAGGCGAAATCGGAACCAATTTGAAGATAATCGTATCGCCCGGAACCACCTTGTGGCGGAATTTCACCTGATCCATCTTCAGGAAGTAAGTCAGGTAATTTTCAGGGTCGGGATACTGGGTCAGCATGTAAATGCCGCCCACCTGAGCCATCGCCTCGATAATGAGGACTCCCGGCATCACCGGTTCTTCGGGAAAATGCCCCGTGAAGAAAGGCTCGTTCATGGTCACGTTCTTGACACCCACCACTTGATCCTTATCCATATAGACGATTTTGTCAACCAACAGGAACGGAGGCCTGTGCGGCAGGATTTTCCGGATGGCATTGATGTCGAAAGGCGGCGTGGCCGTGATGTCGAATTCGGGCAAAGCTTCTGGTGCCATTTCTTTTAACATTTGTTTACGTATGAGTTTAATGAATTCTGTATTGCTCTGATGGCCGGGTTTGAGCGCATCGGTCGATGCCTTCATGTAACAACCCAGCAAGGCAAAGTCCCCAATCAGGTCCAGCATCTTATGCCGGGCCGGCTCGTTCTTGAAATAGAGATCCACGTTGTTCAGGATGCCTTCCGAACGCACCTCCACTTCCGGTTTGCCCAGCATCTTCGCCAAACGTTCCATTTCCGGCTTGTCTATCATCCTGTCCACGAACACAATGGCATTGTCCAAATCCCCGCCTTTGATCAGATTGTTGGCAAACAGGAATTCTATTTCCCGCAAGAATACGAAGGTACGGCAACAGGCCACTTCCTTGGCGTAGTTTTCCCCGAACGTGTCAATACTGGCGAACTGGGGTACAATCACGGCCGAATTGTAGTCGATTTTGACCGTAAATTCCCGTTTGTCGGAAGGCATCACCTTAATTTCCACATCTTTCTTCTCGTCACGGAAAGACATCGGCTCACGCAAACGGTAATACCGGCGCTCGGCCTCCTGCTCGCAAATCCCGGCCTCCAGAATCGCATCGGTAATCAAGCGGGCGCTTCCGTCCAGAATAGGCATTTCCATCGAATCTGTCTCAATCAAGGCATTGTCTATCTCCAAACCGGCCAATGCCGACAAGACATGCTCCACTGTGGCCACTCTCGCCCCGTTTTCTTCCAAGGTCGTTCCCCGGGACGTGTCCACTACGTTTTCGGCCAAAGCCCGGATTTCAGGCTGCTCCGGCAGGTCTGTCCGTTTGAAAACGAACCACGTGCCGACCGGAGCCGGCTTGATGGTGATGGTAGCCACCTTGCCGGTATACAAGCCGACGCCCGACACGCTCACGGGCGCTTTCAAGGTTCTCTGTTTGATTATTTCTGACATAAGCATTTGTTTTTCTTCGTTCTTAATCCGCCCGAACCGACCGCCGCCCTACGACCCGAGGCAACGGCAGCCCATCCTCCGGGCTGTTACAGATTCCACCTAGCCGCTCCCACATCAAGCCGGCTCCGGGAACGTTCAATCACGTCCCTTGCGCCAGAAAGGCCGCAGACCTGCCGGAGCAGCCTGCACGAACTCGTAAGCCCCGATGCAAGGCGGTACAGCCCGGGAAACACCTTTGATATCCGAAGCAGCGGATCCGGTCGCAAAAGCGGGATCCCCTTTCCCCACCAATGGAGAAATAATGGTATCTATCTCAAAATTATAATTTTCCTCATCCACGAACAAAGGTTCTTGATTCCAAAGGCAATGGTTGTAACGCCCATCCGCCGTATCCGGAACCGGCATCATCGAAATCAGGCAGGAATGGAAACGGTAAGGTACGACCCCGACGGAGCCCTCCGCCAAATCAAATTCCATCTGACGGCTGCTGCTGCCATAGAAAACACTATTGGAAAATTCAGCCTTAGTAATCGGGAAAACCGGCCCTTGCTCATCGTCCTCCAAGCGGTGGTTCGTCAGCACCAATGCCTGGCTATACGCCCCCATGCCCCCCATGTACCGGCTCACAAAAGTGCCATGCCGAAAATCATAGCTTCCTCCCTCGGCCAGCATCAAAGGCACTTGCGCCGAAGAAATGCAAAGGTTCACCCCCTCTACCTTGTTCTGCTTGGATAGGATGCCATGCTTGGACATATTCTCAATCCGGGTATTGGCCACATACAGCCCGCCTTCCGTCTGAACGCAGGAGTCCAGCCACAAAGCCGTCTCGGCATTCCGTATCAGCGCGTATTCCACCCTATGCGGGCCGCTTTCCCCATCCATCCAAATCCGTCCCCACTGCCCGGCCATGTCCCGGTAATCCCCATCCTGGCGCAGACTGGTAAACAGCACCGGCTGCGAAAGCGTGCCTTCCACCCGCAACCGGGCTCCGGACTGAATCCAGATCCCCGAATTCCGGGCAAAGTAGAATCGGCTGCCCGCCGGAAGACGAAGAGTCTGCCCCGAAGGAACCGTCAAGTACCCGTATATCACGTATGGCTTCTGGGCATCCACCT
>JADIMZ010000058.1 GCA_017694335.1 Candidatus Pullibacteroides excrementavium | reverse complement strand
TCCAAGGACTTGGCTCGCATTGATGCGGCTAACACCAAGTTGAACGAGGCTTGGCAGGCGGCTTCGCAGGAAATGTACCAGGCGCAGCAGCAGGCGGGGGCTAACCCGGGAGCTGGCGCAGGTGCCGGGGCTAATGCCGGAGCCGGTGCGGGGACGAACGCTGGGGCTGATTATAACCAAACGCAACGGATGAATAATCAAGGTGCTGGCAACAATGGTACGGTTACCGATGTTCCGTTCGAGGAAGTTAAGTAAGGTTTTTGCTGAGTCGTAGTTTCGCAGCGTTTATTCGCTGCGGAGCAGCAACTGAATGGCAAAGTCCCATAGGAAACAGGGCGTGGCTCGATGAGCTGCGCCTTGTTTTGTTTTTGATGAGCATTGATGTTGTCCGAGGTGTCCTTTTTGTCAAATTGGCAACAATTATGAAATATTGGTAACTTTGCGGCACGGGAGGGAAGAATCATGAAAACGACATCGGTTTCGCTCGGGGCTTATTTTGAGGATTTTATCAAGGATAGAATCGCCCAAGGACGTTATAACAATGCCAGTGAGGTAATCCGTGCCGGACTGCGCTTGCTGGAAGAGGATGAAAGCCGGGTCATGCGTTTGAAAGCGGCCATTGACGAAGGTGTGGAGAGCGGTTTTGTGGATGATTTTGATCCGGAAGGGTATTTGAATTCCTTGAAAAGAGCCAATAAGGATGGGCAAGGTGGTCTATTCGCGTAAGGCAATCGAAGATTTGACATCCATTTGGAAGTATACAGCAAAGGAATGGTCTGAAAAGCAGGCCGATGCTTATTACAGGATGCTGGTTTCTTCGATTCGGAAACTTTTGGAACGGCCTTTGTCTTTAGGGCGTTCGTATGATGAAATTGCCTTTGGTCTAAGAGGTTGCAAAGCGGGACGGCATATTCTTTTTTACCGGATATGCGGGAATGGCGATGTGGAGATAATCCGTATCTTGCACCAGCGGATGGATTTGAAAAGACGCATGCAGGATTGATTTTTTGGTAATTCGTTAAAATATAAGAAATATGGATGCAAAAGAAGTGGAAGCCAAGGCGGAAAAGGCTATTCAGGACGAGATTGCGCCGGCCTTGGAGCGGACCTGTGCGGCTACGGCCCTATTTTACGGAATGGAAGACGGCAAGGCCAAGGTGGGATTGCGGACGCCTTGCGGCAATTGCCCCCGGGCTCATGCTACCATCAAGCAGAGCGTGGAGGTGGCGTTGAGGACGTTGGTGCCGGAGGTGCAGGGGGTTATTCCCTTCTACCTGTAAAAAAAACGCGATTCTGGCGGCATCTGCTTCGTTGCGAGCCTTGTCCAGCTCGGTCACGTACTCAAGTACGCTCCCTCGCTGCCCTGCGGCTCGACGCCTCGCATCTACTCGCCAGAATCGCGTTTTTTAATTTTAGTCTGATGGCATCTGCTTCGTTGCGAAGCTTATCCAGCTCGGTCATGTACAAGAGTACACTCCCTCGCTGTCTTTCGCTTCGACGCCTCGCATCTACTCGCCAGAATCGCGTTTTTTAATTTTTGTCTGATGGCATCTGCTTCGTTGCGAGCCTTGTCCGGTTTGGTCATGCAGACCTGAGGCAAAGCTTGCTTCTACGCTACGGTAATTTACAAAGAAAGCGGGTTGGATTGTTCCGACCCGCTTTCTTTGTAAGATTCCCATGAAATCTACTGTAGAATCAGCTTTTTGAACGTTATGCCTTTGGCCGTCTCGATGCTAATCAGGTAAACGCCTTTGGCTTGGCCTTCGAGCCTGAATTCGTGCTTTCCGGCGGTCAGTTCCCGGCTGAGGACTTTCTTACCGTCCGCGCTGAACAGGCCGACTTGGCAGGCTTCATCCACTTCAAGGTAGAATGTCTGGTGTGCCGGGTTGGGATAAAGCTTGGCCGTCAAGCCTGCGTTCATGCCTTCATTGGACGATTCTCCGAATTTGGTGTAGACCGTATCGGAGAAATATTCGTTGACCACGGCGCAGACACCGGCATAGTGTCCTTCATCTACTTGAAGTTCACCCAAGAACCATTGCTTGTACTGGGTGTTGATGACAAATTCCCCATCACAGAAGACCTTGTAGTACTGGGCATTCAATCCGCCGGGCATGTCCCAGGTCAACAGCCAGCCCGTGTCGGTCAGATGGGCTTCCACGTCTACAGGAGCAGGCACTTCGTAACCGATGGTGACAGTACGTGTCACCATGTCGGAAGCCCCTTCTTCGTAAAGGGCGCGAAGCCCGAGGTCATGACTGCCGTCAGGAAGGTCTTCGAAGGTGAAAGAGGAGTCGGTTGCGGCCACTGATTGCAGCAGCTCGCCGTTCAGATAGAGTTCGTAGCCGGTGGCTTGGGCAATCTTGGAGCCATAGTCCAATGTATAGGAAATGTCGTCTAATTTGAACAGGCTGGCATCTTCCGATACGCAGTGGATGGCAAAATACCGGGCATTGTCAGGCAGCTTGTAGCTGTATTCCGTCCAGTCGGTAGTGGTTTCTACGTACTCGCCTTCCGATACCATGATGAAATTGCCGGGATTGTTGTCCGTAGTGGAATACAGCACTTGGAATCTTTCCGGTCCGCTGCCGTCCACTTCGGCTCCGGTGGCAAAGAAGCTCAGCGTGCCGCCGCCGTCCACCGGATGGACGAGCCAGTCGTCGTTCTTCAAGGAGAAAGCGGAAATCAGCATCTTCTTGCCGGAATGCGTGGTCCAATAGGGGTCGTTTTCTACCGAAGGGGTCGCTGCTGACGGGTTGAAAACCAAGTATGCGTATTCCATCTGCATGTTCGGGAAGGAAAGGCCGCCGAAATAGCCTTTGTATTTAGCGCCGTACAAATCGTAATTTCCTATTTCCTCGATTTCCCAATCCGGATAGGATTCAAAGCCGTCATAGAAATTGCGGTTCTCTTTTACGCTCCAATCCATGCGGACATCGTTCGGTTCAATGATTTCCAAGCCGGTGATTTCCGGTGCTTGCAGCGTGTATTTCAATGCAATGGTAGTGTCAACGTCTTTTTCTATCAGCAAGTGCTCCCAGGTGGTCCGGTCGTAATAATCGGCAATGGCATGGAGGGAATAGGTTCCATAGCGCAAGCCTTGGATTTCGGCCATCCCGTTTTCGTTGCAGTTTATTGTGTAGAAGGTGTCCTTGTAATTGGGAATCAGTGTGATATGGGTGTTTGGAATGCTTTCGCCAGATGCGTTTACGCATTGGAACTGCCATTGGAAGCCGTTTCCAATGTAGCCGGCATCCAAAGTGATTGTGTCTGAATTGCCATAGGCGTTGAATGCGTAGGCTATGATTCGTGTCTCTCCCTGTCCGGGCAGATTCAACGTATGGGTTCCGGTTTCTCCGGCTTGCATTTCATGGGCAGTGTCGCAGAGTATGAAATTCTGCTCTCGGAGACTGTAACCGAATACGATTCCTTCTAAGGATTCCAACGCATTGCCATCATGATCCAGGCTTGGATTCGTCCACGACAATTCCATTTGAAGCTTGTCGTGGCGGATGGAAGCGATTTGCATGGATTGGGGCGCTTGCGGTTGCTTGTGGAAAAGGTAGTCGCTTAACTGTATGTCGATAGCCATGTCTTGAACTAAAGAGAGGCGGATAGAGGTGTCGTTGTAGAGAAGTCCTGCTTCCGCATGCAGGTCATACTCGCCGGCAAACAGTCCGTGAAGCACAATCTCTCCCTGGGAATTGCAAGTTGTGTCCATGCTTTGATCCACTTCGGGAAACAAAGGCGAGAGTTCGATACGGGCATTGGCAATGGGCGTGTTTCTGATGTCTTTGATATTGATTTGCAGGTCGAATCCGTTCCCTATGTAATCGGTGGCAGCTATGGGGGACGGAAGCGACATGCCGGAATGGTTGAAAGCGAAAGCCCGGAAGTACCAGAAACCTTCTTGGTCTAGGTTAAAGGTGGTGGTGGACTGCTGGCCGGGAAGAATATTCTCGATGGTGTCGGCCAGATAGTCTTCGTTTCCGTCCGGGTTGATGAAGTTGGCGTAGCGGGATGCCTGCAGGATAATGCCGTCCAAGCTTTCCAGCGTATTGCCGTCTTGGGTCGTGCTGGGTGCTTCTATTGTAATGTCAACGCTTTTCATTGCATGATTGGGGGCGCTGAACGAGATTTCCTGGATGGCGGTCGGAATCTGGGAAGAAGTGAGTTGTTCCACTCGGATATCGTCTATAAAGTAGGCATCGTCGGTGCTGGAGGCTTGGAATTCGATATTGATTTCTTCCGATTGCTGAGGAATGAAACGGAAAGAATATTCTGTCATGGTGTTGTATCCTTGTTCCCCTTTGATGGGATTGAGTTCCAGC
Source organism: Candidatus Pullibacteroides excrementavium (assembly GCA_017694335.1). GTDB lineage: Bacteria > Bacteroidota > Bacteroidia > Bacteroidales > P3 > Pullibacteroides > Pullibacteroides excrementavium. The sequence goes on along the minus strand of JADIMZ010000058.1, from coordinate 11,600 downwards.
GTGTACGATGTGTCTCCTATTTTGATTTTTAGAGGAGAGTCTGGCCCTTCATACCAAGGCCCTGACATGATGGATTCCCAAAACGCATTGTACCCGGCTGCGTACAGGCTCAGTTCATACTCGATACCGGCGTAGACGTTGAAACCGGCCAAGCGTAGGATGGAGGTGTTGTCTTCGCTGATTCCATACGAATAGGTCCCCGTGTGCACTAGGGTGTATTCTTCGTCGTTTGTCTTTCGGGTCCATCCGTCTCCAACGGTTATGATATTCTGTATGTCTTCATCGGGTTCGAAGGAGGTGTGGTAGGGGATCTTGACATTGAAGAAGGAACAATAGGCCCCTGTGAATGGACTGTATAGGCCGCCGGTGTTCCGGATGCGGAAAGCATAGTAGGCCGTGCCTTGTTCTCCGGATGCAATGTATGTCTGGTTCTGGCCGGGTTTGACATTTTCAATGATATCGATTAGCTGCATGTCTTGTTCGGAAGAACCTTTCCATATTTCCACGGCAACGGGCGATTGGATGGGAACGTCCATCATGTCGGTTTCGGGAATGTTGAAGATAAATGTGGCTTGCGTATAGTCCGATGGATTTTTGACGATGCGGAGATTTTCTATGGGATGGCTCGGTGCCCCGTGGGGATAATGGAACACGAATAGTGCGGCCAGCCCGGGTGTCGATCCGATTTCGTGGGTCTGCCCTGTCGTGACGTCCACTTCATAAAGGATATTGGCTGATCCGGCATTGACCCAATAGCATTTGCCTGTGGAGGGGCTGAACGTGGCACATTGGTCATATACCCCGATAGGGATGTCCAAAGTGGAGACTCTTTGCGCTTTGGCCGTGAGCGGGTCGATGGTGTAAATGCCTCCATTGTCGTTGAAGGAATACAGGATGCCGTCGTTGCTGCAGGCAAGGGTACGGAACGGGTTGTTTTGAAGTTCCAGCCCGTTTTCGGTGATGATGCCGATTTTTTCCGAGCTGCTGTCGACCATGGATAATTTGAGTAGTTCGTTGTTATGCGTGACAGCGAAAATCTCTTTTGTGATGGGGTTGTAGGTCATGTCTGCGCTATTGGCTGGTAGCAAGCCCGAAGACTTATCAATGAAGCGGGTAGTCTGGGTAAAGGGTTCGTAAGCGATATAGTTGCCTACGTAGGGGATTCCTCCCCGGATTAGGTTGGTAATCAAGTAAAGTTCGTCTTCGACCCATGTTCCGGCAATGATTTCGCCCCAGTTGTACAGACTGTCTTTGAAAGGGGACTCGATGATGTTCCAGCTTGGGTCGTCGGTGTATAGGGACAGAATCTGATACACGTACTCTTGCTGGTTGTCCGATGCGAAATTGACATAGGCGCCGAGTCTTTCTTTCTCAAAAGAGGTGTTTTGCGCTGGGAGGAATTGGGTTGACAGGAAAACTGCCAGCAAAAAAGCTTGGAGTTGTTGCTTTTTCATAATGGTTGATTTTTGGTTTTTACTCAAAGGAGCGGTTTCCTTTCGGAGGCCTAACCCCTGCTTCGAAAGACCGCAGGACAAAGAAAACGCACTTGGATGGTTTGGGCGGAATCTTTTTCCCCTACAAAGTTACATGAGAAAGTGAAAACGTATACGACAAAATCTTTTGTTTTGTTTTATTTGATTGTTTTTAAATTGTTTAATTTTTGCCTTGTAAAAAGGGCTATGAGAGAAAGACGTAGTTCTATACTTTTATCTATCTTTGGTCTCTCGACAGGAGTTTTTGATTGGATATGGGATTTATTCGTGATACTATAGCAGTTTGTTTGCTTTCTGGCTTCCCGCTTTTTCTGTTTGCGCAACAGGGTATTCCTGCGGATGTGATGGATGCCTACAGCCGGGCGCAATATTATTTGTATGTAAACGAAGATTCTTGCGCCTGCTTTTGCGATGAGGTGTATGATTATGCGGTACGGTATCATAATACGGAGTTGGAAGCCGATGTGTTGCTACTGAAGGCGGAGACTCTTTTTTACAAGGGAGATGTAGACGCGGTGCTGGAAATTTCTGCTACGGTCAGGGAAATGGCGCAGCGGAGCAGGAACCGGGCCTTGTTGGTGCAATCTTTGATTCTGCAAGCACGATCCTATATGGATTTGAATTATTTCGACAAGGCATATTCGGCGGTCTCATCAGCTTGGAATCTGGCTTCAGATATAAATGACAGTGCCTTGCTGGCCAAGACCTGCAATGCTTTCGGGGTTTTGTACGATTTGCAGTATCAAGAGGAGCAAGCTTTGGAATACTATGGGAAAGGATTGGCTTTGGCGGAGCATGATACGGATCCTTTGATGCCTGTGCGGTTTTTGAATAATATCGCTATCATATATACGAATCAAGGGCGGTTCGATGAAGCGAAGGCGATTTTGTTCCGTTGCATCGATAGCGTGTCCCAGAAGGGGATGGCTTTTGGATTGGACCGTTTGTATATGAACATAGTGCCGATATACATATGTTTGGGAGAGGTGGATTCGGCTTTGATGTATGTGGGAAAATCCTTGGATATCGCAGTGGCTTCGAACAATCGCTCCAGCATGGCGAGAACGCTTATTTACAAGGGCTATATTTATTATGTGGAAAAGGAATACGATTTGGCTGGGGCGGCTTTCGATGTGGCTGACAGCTTGGTCAGGGATTTGGGATTCGATAATATGCATTGTATGATTCTGCGGTATCAGGCTTGGGTGGCAGAAGCGCAGGGGCATTTTGAGGATGCATACCGTTATTTGGAAATGCATATGCAGAAAGCCGATTCGTTGGAACAGAAAAGGAATGTGGCCGATATGCTGCGGATGCAGTTGGACGCGCAAGCGGAACAGGCGGAATTGGAGGCGGAATCTCGAATCTACCGTTTAGTCTTATTGGTGGTCGTGATGGTTTTTCTGCTATTGTTGCTGGGAATGTTGTTTTGGTATGGATCGCATCGGCAGAAACAGCGTTTGCTGGATGCTGAAGGGGAAAAACGCTTGTTGGCGTCGGATTTGGAAAACGAGAACAAGAAGCAGATAACCCAAAGCCTTTACCGGCAAAAGAAAGAACAGGATTTGACAGAGGTTATTGAGAGGCTTAAGTCTACCAAGCCTTATTTCAAGCCAATGAACCAGCCATTGATCGATTCGGTGGTGAACACCTTGGAACGTTGTGTGAAAGAAGAGCCTTGGAAGGATTTTGAGGCGCGTTTCGAGAAAGTCCATGTGCAGTTTTTCAAGAATTTGAGCAAGTCATATCCGGATTTGACGGTCAATGAGAAGCGTTTGTGTGCCTATTTGCGCTTGAATATGACCACGAAGGAGATTGCGGCCATGATTCATGCCACGCCTCGGGCGGTGGAGCAGGCCCGTTATCGTTTGCGGAAGCATTTAGGCCTGGGTCGGGATGAGGATTTGGCTAATTTTCTGTCCTGTTTTGATATGGCGGATAGTGATGTGTAGGGTTCAAGGGATTAAGGAAGAAACATCTTTTCCTTGACCGAGCAGCTGGCGGATTTGCGTGGAAGAGATGTCCAAAAGCGGGCAGTCGAGGCGGTGGATTTTTTCCGGGAATTGCTGGACGGCAGGGTAGCAGGACCATTCAGCCGGGCTGTGTGGCTTGCTTGTATCGGCAGGATTGGGCGTTTCCGGGTTTGAACCGGCAATGGCTTCATTGGGATTTCGGTTCGCCCGCGGATACACCCAGATATCGCAATCGGCGAGAATCCGGTTGAAGTCTTTCCAGAGGTGAAGCCGGGTCAGGTTGTCTTCGCCCATCAGGATGCCGAACCGTTTTCCGGGATATCGCTGAAGGAGGAAGTCCAGGGTCTGGATGGTATAGGAGGGTTTGGGCAGATGGAGTTCGGCATCGCAAAGGCGGAAAGCCGGATAAGGTTCCAAGGCTTTGCGCAGGCGTTCTTCCCGTTCGGACTCAGGCCAAAGGCCATCGCTCGCCTTGAAAGGGTTCTGCGGGGAAAGCACGAACCAGACTTCCTGGGCGATATGTTGCGCAATGGCGGCTTGGGCTATTGCGATATGCCCTTTATGAACGGGGTTGAAAGACCCGAAATAGAGCAGGGCGTCCATGGGCAGGTTGGGGTTCGGCATCTTTGAAGTCTGTTTGTTACGGTTGGATTCGCGCTTTCTTTTGTCGGCTTTGATTTTGCCTTGATTCGGCATCGTTCAGTTGCCTAAGAATTCCCGGATGGTCCGGCGGGTTTCTTCCACGGCTTTTTCCAAATCGTCGTTGACGATGATTTTGTCGAACTGGGGCGCGTATTCCATTTCTTCTTCGGCTTTCCCCACCCGTTTCTTCAGGCTTTCTTCTGTTTCGGTGCCGCGTTTCAACAACCTGTTTTTGAGTTCTTCCACTGAAGGCGGCTGGATGAATACCGCCAAGGCTTTATCGGGAAATTGGCGTTTGATATTGAGTCCTCCTTTCACGTCCACATCGAAGACTACGTGTTTTCCCATGGCCCAGATGCGGTCTAATTCGGAAAGCAAAGTCCCGTAGAACTGGTCTTTATAGACTTCCTCCCATTCCAGGAACTTGCCTTGGTCGCGATAGCTTTTGAACTGTTCTGCCGAAAGGAAGTAGTAGTCCTTGCCGTTGGTTTCTCCGGGCCGCATGGCGCGGGATGTGGCCGATACCGAGAACTGGAGTTCGGGGAACTGGGGCAGGATTCGGTGCACGATAGTGGTCTTGCCCGATCCGGATGGGGCGGAAAAGATGATGAGTTTGCCTTGCTTTGTCATGCTTCAGGGAATTTTTTGTTCAGCAAATCGAAGAGTGTGATATAGGCCAAGGATTCCGGATCCCATTGGTATTGTTTTTCCAAAGGACTGATGATTTCTTCCATTTCCTGACGGGATGCGGCCTTGTCTACCATTTCAATCATCTTGCGGTAGTCGTCTATGTTGCCCTTGAATAGTTTGTTGATGAAGAGGAACTTCTCGTTGAGCCCGATGAGCGATTTGAGGTCCTGGATGGGGTGTTGCTGGACATCGTTGACGGTTTTGTGTGGCTTGAGTTTCTCGAAAAGGCTCTTGAGGTTGGTGGGATTGGTGGCCCGGTTCATGGCTTCGGTTTCTTTGAGCTTGCCGAAGATGCCGGCAGGGGAAGGACTGGAGGATTCCGAAGGCTTTTCTTCTCTTTCGGATTCCTGGCTTTCTTGTGCGTCGGTATTCCAGCGATTGGAAACGATCCTGGCTACTTTTTCATCGGGCATTGCCGTGGACGAAACGGCTACTTGCGACATGTCCTGCTCCTTGGTGTTGGCTTGCACCATGGCGGTGATTTCCGTCACGTACGATTGGGGGTCTTCCTCGGTGGGCATGAAGTCGGAGAGCACTTGGGCATTTGAAAAGGCCGTTTCTGGTTCAGCGGTTTCCTGTTCCGGTTCGATGGCAGTGTGTACGTTTTCAAGGGAAGATTGCTGGAACTCTTCTTCTGCAAAAGGCAGTTCGGGAGTTTTGTTCTGCGGTTCGGGCGTTTGGGTTTGAGCTTCAGTCGGGTTCTCTGGGCATTGTTCCGCGGTGTCGGGTTCGGTTGCAGGCATGTCGGCCGGTTTGTCTGTATTGTCCGGCATGGCGTTTTCTATCTTCGTTTGGCTTTCCTGCGGGACACTGGCTGAATGGGCATCCTCTGCGTTTGCTACGGCTGGTTCGGCAGTAAGTTCCGTTTGGAAATCGGGATTGGGTTCGGATAGGACTTCGGGTTCAGTGTTTTTGGGTGAAGTTCCTGCTTCTTGTGTGTGAAGCATTTCTTCTGCTTGTTTCAGTTCTTCCAATTCTTGCCGGAGGATTCCTACCGTCTGCTGATGCGAGCACTCTGCTGGGGAAAATTCGGCCAGTTCGATTTGGCAGATGATTTTGTACAGGTTGCGCACATCGCTTTTGAGAAGGTGCATGTTGAGCTGCGTCATGGCGGTGTCGTTGGTCACGATTTCTTCGGCCCTCAGCATGACATTGTCTAAGGCGTCTATCAGATTGTTTTGTAAAACAGTGTTTTGCATTGGCAATGAAAACTAATTTACCTTTTGCAAAATAATTGTAAATTCGCGTTCGCTCGCCATTCTGGCGGGAATTTTCTAAACAATTGAACGTTAACAGGAAGATGCATTTTGAAGGTTCGGAATGGATGAACGGTCCTCGGGGCGGCATCGAGGTGATTTGCGGGTCGATGTTTTCTGGAAAGACGGAGGAACTGATCCGGCGCTTGAAGCGGGCGAGGTTCGCGCATCAGAAGGTGGAGATTTACAAGCCGGCCATTGACACGCGCTACGATGTGGTCAGGGTGGTTTCGCACGATTCCACGGCGGTGGATTCGGTGCCGGTGCAGACGGCTTCGGAGATTCTGCTGAACTTGGGCGATGCCGAGGTGGTGGCCATCGACGAGGCGCAGTTTTTCGGACCGGAAATCGTGGAGGTCTGCACGGGCTTGGCGGCTGAGGGCAGGCGGGTCATCGTGGCGGGTCTGGACATGGATTTCGAGGGGAGGCCTTTCGGCCCGATGCCGGCATTGATGGCGGTGGCCGAGTCGGTGACCAAGGTGCATGCAGTCTGCGTGCGTTGCGGCAACCCGGCGCAGTTCTCCCACCGTCTGTCGGCCAGCAAGGACTTGGTCCAGTTGGGCGAGACCGATACCTACGAGCCGCTTTGCCGGCACTGCTATCTGGAGGCGGTACGGAAAGAAGATGAGTCTAATGGGTAATCGTTTTGTATTCAATGATTTGTCGTTGGTGGGATTCCGGGCCGGCGAATAGTCCAAGCGGTTTATTCATTGTTTGGCACTGCTGTTCCGAAATGTTCTATGAAGAAGGCTGCATGTCTCTTCTTGCCAGCGGCAATAGAAGTCTTGCGACAAGGCTTTTTTTGTCATCAACTCTCATCTTGTCCCTGCCTTTATGTCTGATTTCCGAAGCAAGGTCGCTTTTACGTCCGGCAATGTATTTCTGTATTTTCCCGTTTATGGCTGCCTCTATGCGGAAATCGTGGCGTGAATTTTCCAGAATGCGTACATCCGATACGCTTAAGCCGTCTTCGGTTTCGTCTGGCTCAACAACAGTAGGATGGTAATGGTTCATTGTATCCTTGAAAGGAGACCGTGCCAGTCCGGAAAGGAAACGTTCGATACGGTCTTTCCAATAGTCGTCAATCAAATATCTCGATGCATGTTGGTAAAAGTGACTGATGGCCATGCTCACTTCTTCGATTATCTTGCGTGCATTCTTGATGCCGTTTTGCTTAGCAAATAGTATGAGTTCATTCTCTGTGATGTTCTCTGTCTTTCCCATGATACTCATGCTGTGGATGTTCTCGTAAGCTGTTCCGTCAAGGTTTGTCGAAAATGTCACATCGTAAGCCGGAGAGATATGCCATTTTCCATCCATATCCATCATAAACGAAAAGTTCTTGGTGTGGTCATCCACGTTTCCTCCTAAGACATTGAATACCATTCTTCGATAAAGTTCAGACAGCTCATTTGCCGGAAGATTCAGTATTCTGCCTGTCTCGAACATGTCATCATAGCTGCCGGCATCAGGATTCATGGCAGCCAATGTCTGTGTATGTATCTTTCTGCCTTCGGGACGGTCATACCGTTCTGTGAGGAAATGGTATTTTCCATCGATATGGATCAGCCGGGAAGGCATCATGTTGATACCGGCTTCTTGTGCCATGTCGTAATACGCCATTTCCATCTGTGTAAACGGGAAATCATCTCCTTCCGCAAATTTAAGGATGTAATATTTGTATCCTTCCGGCAATTGTACCTGTCCGGACCTGATGTCGTGCGTCTCTTCATTTATTGCGATAATGGCTTTCGGATGCTGCCCTCCGGCGGAAGTGCCGACTTCGTACAAGCTTTGAAGATTCAGATTCTCGTTGTTGCGGACAAAGATTTCCTCCCTCTCATCGAAGATTTTCTGTGCAAGCCTGTACAGGCTGTCTATCTGAATAGACTTTGATGAATCCAGTCCGGATACGGCTGGAACAAACTCCAATGCCCCCATTCCGCGTCTTCCTATGAAAGCGAGCTTGTCTACAGGGGTGAGCCGTTGCTTCGGAAGGTGATTCTGGGCGGCCCAATGCTCGAAAACCTTGTTGCCCCAATGATCAGGCAATGAATCTGCAAGAAACGGAGGCAGGCCTTGATACGGTTTTTCCTTGTTGCCAACTACCGGGAATCCGTTTCCGGCTGCACTTCGTATCGAAGCTGTCAGCGGCGCTATATCTCTTCCCGCTCTGACAAAATCAGGATTGTAGTTGAAAACGGCTCTTTTGCCGCGTTCGTCCCAATACAGCTTTCCGACCTCATTTCCCCACAGCATTACGCTGAGTATGTTGCCTTCCATGTCTTATCCTTTTAGGTTTGTTTTTAAGCAATTTCTCCATTGCATACGCTGATACGGGCATTTCAGGAAGCAGTTCGTTTACTTGTTCCAAGCAGCCTACAATGCGCAGCAACGCAAGAAAATTGCCCATGTTGATGTTATATGATTTCCCGTTCTCGAACTGCCGGAGGGTGATGAGACTCACGCCGGCTTTCTCTGCCGCCTCTTGTTGCGTCAGCCTGTTTGCCAAGCGGTATTCTTTAAATCTTTGTCCTAATGCTGAAATGATTTCAGGATTGGACATGGCCGAGGTTATGTGGTTTGTCATTGCGTTACAAAGGTAAGAAAATTAACTGTTATGTGAAAATAAACCTATAATAGTTAATTTGTTTACTATTATAATTCATTGGATTTATGTGGTTGGTGTGCCGGTATGGCAGCAAAGGGGTTTTATTCGGGGCATATGGTCTGCACGATATAAAACCAAGACAATTGAAATTAACTGAAATTTGAGAGAAAAGATGGGTTTGGGCACATCGAAAAGCTTTTCTTTCTATCTTTACAGAAAATGCATTGAGGCTTTTAATAGGCTGTTTCGTTGCATTTTCAGATTGCTCGTTTCTATTAAATAGGGAATTTATGTCTTGGGATAAAAAACTTTTTCCACTGCCTGATGGACGGATTGTCGAGGCGCGGATGCCGGTCATCGTGTCGGCGAGCCGGAGGACGGATATCCCGGCCTTCTATGCGGATTGGTTTTTCGACCGCTTGGAGAAAGGCTATTCCCTTTGGACGAACCCGTTCAACAAACAGGAATCTTATGTGTCTTACCGGAACACGCGCTTCATTGTGTTCTGGTCGAAGAATCCCCGGCCATTGGCAGGCAAGCTGCCGGTTCTGGCAAGCAAGCGGATTGGCTGCTATATCCAATATACGTTGAACGATTACGAAAAGGAAGGCTTGGAACCTAATGTGCCGCCTTTGGCCGAACGCATCGAGACCTTCCGGCTTTTGTCGGATCGTTTGGGCAAGGAAGCTGTGATATGGCGGTTCGACCCTTTGCTGCTGACCGAAGACTTGTCGATAGACGGCCTGTTGCAGAAAGTGGAAAGGATTGGCGATTGGTTGCAAGGCTATACGGAAAAATTAGTGTTCAGCTATGCCGATGTCGAGGCATACCGGAAAGTGAGGGCCAATTTGCAAAGAGGCGGCGTTGCCTATCGGGAATGGACCGAGTTACAGATGGAAGAATTTGCTTCCCGGCTTTCGGCATTGAACCGGCGCAAGGGCTGGGGCTTCACTTTGGCTACTTGCGGGGAGAAAATCAGCTTGGAGCACTTCGGCATCGTCCATAATGCTTGCATAGACGGGGATTTGATACGGCATCTGGCAGGGCAAGACCCGGCCTTGATGAAAGCCATGGGCGTGCAATCGGAGAATGTTGTCCAGCAGGGAGATTTGTTCGCAGCAGAGGATGTCTTGCCGCCGGAAGCCACCTTGCCTCCACGGCCTTGTTTCAAAAAGGTTTATCGGAAAGACCCTGGCCAGCGCAAGGCTTGCGGCTGCATGGAGTCCAAAGACATAGGCGAGTACGATACTTGCCCGCATCTTTGCCTCTATTGCTATGCCAACGCCAACCCGCAGAAGGCCTTGGCCAATTGGGAGAAGCATAAGCAGAGGCCTTTCGCTGAGACGATTACAGGGAAGTGAAAAAAGAATGTAAAAATCCGGAATGGAAACCGTGCTGCTGTTTTATATTGAGTAGCTGATGTTACTGTACGCATTGGCGGAGTCGGTAAAAAATATTATTTTTGTATTTGGCCGGAGGCAACTCTTGCCAAGACATACGAGGAATCGAAGAAGCGTTATGCTTATCTTGTAAGTTGGAAACGTAGGAAATTTCGAACTTGGTACGAGAGATAGCATAGTGGTTCTCGCGCTATAGCGTGGGCTGCTACTATCATATCCGTACTAAAGGTTTTTCCTACGACCTCCAACTTAGACGTGGTAGCATTGCAGTTCCACGCTTCGTGGTTTTGGATAGTGCTAATTAAATTATTAAATAGAGTAAATTTATGAGGAAAGCTATTGTAACCTTATCACTCTTCGCAGTTGCATTAATTATGGCTTCTTGCACACTCTCTAATGAGGGAAAAGCCGAGAAATTGGTTGAAGAGACAATCAAAGATTATCTCTATCACCCAGATTCTTATGAATCAATATCAACAAGAATTGATAGTATGTTTATTGATGTAACGACTATCGAGCCAATTATGAAGATTAGTGGTGAAATCAGCGGTTTAATATCTAAAATAGACAAATGTAAAATGGATATTGAATCTGCTGAAACCTCTATGAATATCTATGCTCCTGATGGCTATTCTTCTCGGTTCACACGTGGAGAGTATGCACGAGCAAAAAAGGAAAAAGAGGAAGCTCAATCAGATTTAGATAAATATGCCAAAAAACTTTTGGGAGAAGTTGCTTCCTTGAAAGAAAAGGTTGCAAAATATCACAAAGGGGAATTTACTGATTGGGCGGTAAGTCATAGATTTAGAAGTCTTAATGGTGCAGGTTCAATGACTATTCCGGGAGAAATGGTTTTCTTTTGCGATAAAGAGTTTACAAATTGTGTCGGTTATGAAGTGGGTAAATTTGAGGAGTTTGCAAAAATTTTAAAATTGTAGATGAAGCAACTTCTGATGAAGATATAATGGACTATTTTGAGGATAATGGCTTTATGCTATGATTTCTAGCTTTTATAGAAAGTTATAGTATCTCACGGTACGCTGATTTTATACAGTGTAAGTATTGTCAATTGCAAATCTTTTCCCGATATGCAGTCATTATTTATTTTGGCTATTTGTATTATTGCTATTTCACTTGTTGTAATAGTTATAGTACGAATACGCCTAAAAAACAAGTCAAATGAACTGTCAGAGCGAATTGTAACCATTACTCCTTATAGTGATATACAAGAAAGCAGAGAAAAAGAATTAAGTCAAAGCAATAAAAGTTTCTTCATTGATATAGAAACTGATTTAAGGAACAGTTTTAATGGGCATATAATATCTTCTTCGGAAGAAGAACAATTTACGAAATACTATACAGAGTTCTTCCATGAAGTCAATTCTTTGCTGAAAAGCCTTGAGATATTCCATATAGAACCGTCCGAGACAATCTCAAAATTTACACATGATTTTGGAAACATCCGCTCAATTGTCAAAAGACATAATGAGCAGGTTATCCAAGGCATCCTTGATACCCACAAAGACTTTTTCGAC
>JADIMZ010000057.1 GCA_017694335.1 Candidatus Pullibacteroides excrementavium | reverse complement strand
TTGTTCGCTTCTGTCCGCATCTTGCTCCTCGCTACGCCTCGACGTAGCCCGCTACGCCTTCGGCTAGGCGAGAAGCATGCTGCATGACATAAGCGGACAATCTACCCAAAGTCTAATGACCGATTTGGGTTTAATGCGTGACGCTTTCCATGCGTGACTGTTTCCGAGTCGCGATGATTTCCGAGGCGCATCTGCTTCCGCAGAAAAGTCCGGCAAGGCAGCGGATGCGCCCCTATGACATCCGTCATGCGGATTCTATAAGACCGATATTTTCTTTGCCGTGTTCAGTCTGCCCTTTTGAATTCTGACGATATATACTCCGGCAGCGGGCAGTGTGAAAGCAAAGCTGCTTTGTTTTACGGAAGAATGGCAAATCTGCCGTCCGGACACGTCCACGATTTCCACGCTGTCGAAAAGTCCTCCTTTGTATTCCAATTGCAGGAAATGCCCCGAGACGTGTAGCGAACATTGATTCCAGAAAGCTTCCTCCACGCCGGTTCCGTCACTATCGCCTTCCTCCTCTCCAGTAAAAGGCGTGTCGTCATCGCCCCAGATTTTCTCCACCAATTCAGGATAGTCTATGAACGGGTTCCGATTCCCTTGGATTTCATAGACCGCATTGTTCCGGGCGATTTCCTTTTCGCTGACCGGATCCAGCTCATGCCATTCCAGCAGCATGCTCTTGGCCCAATCCGTGAATACCTGCTGGTTGTTACCCGCCAGCATGTCCGATTCCCAGGAAGCGACCTTGTCCTGGTAGCAGGTGGCCATATAGAAATAGGTACGGGCAAAGTCTCCCTTGTATTCGTCCACCGGCTCGAAGACCGTCTTGCCATAACCCGGGTAGTTGCAAGTGCCTAATTTGCTGCCTGCGGTTGAAGTGAAAGTGGCGTTCCCCACTTCCCCGAACGGGTGGTTGCTGCGCCGCATGTTCACATAGCCCGAAACCGGATACAGATGGAACAAGTCCGTGTACATGGGGCGACCCTCGTCAAACCAGCTCTTGGGCATCGAGTGTTCCCGGTTGTAGCAGACGCATTGATTCTCGGCATTGCCCGAACTTCCACTCCCGCATTGGTCTTCTTGAAACTCGAACTGGCAATCGTTATACATATCAATGATATAGCCGTTTTCGTCCACGTCCGTTTCCCCGAAAGCCGTCCACAAATCGGCATAGCTGAGCTGCTCATGCCGGAAAATGCATTGCCAGAGCGCCCTTTTCAGTTCGTAACCGCTCTTGTTCAACGCATTGTCATAATAGCCATCCGGAACTTGCGCCCAAGCCATCCACGGCAGCATGCCCAGCAGAAACACAATCAGTTTTTTCATAGTCTATGTATATTGGATTTTCAGTTTCATCTTTCGGGCGGTTTTATCGATCGGGGCTTTTCTCGTTTTTTGCAATTTTTTTCTTTCCGAACCCATCGGATGAAAGCCTGCTTCATCGGCCCGCTTGGCCATCCGCCGCTCTTCTTTGTGCCGCCATCGCCCGTTCCTACCAGTTCACGAAAGCCCTTTGATAGATATCGTCCACCAGTTCTTCCGTGATTTCTTCAATCAAGCCCGACTCCACAGAGGAAAGGCTCAGGTTGGCATCGTAATCCCGGTACCGGGAGAAGCTTTGGCTGAAGTTTGACTTGGCGTCGAAGCGGTTCACGTACCGCACTTGCACGGTGATGGTAAGCCGGTTCATTGCCGCTTTGTCATCGCTTTGAATCGAAGTGGGGTTGACCGAGTATCCGGTGATTTCGCCGGTAAACTGTAAATCGGCGAAACCGTCTATCAGGTTGAGGTTGCTGTTGTTGACCAAGTATTCCTTGAGCCGGTCGGTGAATGTGGAACTCAAGGTAGGCTGTACCGAGGGAGCTCGGTTCCGGAAGTATCCCACGCTCAGCGTCCGGGCTTGTTCGGGGATGGATGCCCCGGAGAACGAATATTTTATTGTGCATCCGGACAGGGCGGAGAGCAATAAGGCAAAAATCAGTGTGACAAACCTTTTGATCATGGCTATTCTTCCATTGCGATACCGTATTCCTTGATTTTCCGGTAGATGGTTCTTTCGGAAATCCCCAATTCGGCAGCAGCTTTCCTGCGGTTGCCGTGGTATTTCACCAAGGCTTTCTCAATCAATATTTTTTCGCGTTTTTCGAGGCTGAGGTCCTCGTCTTCGGCCCGTACGGGTTCGTTGATGACTTCGGCCTGTGCCTGCGGGATGACGAACGCACCGTGATCTTCGTTTCGTTTGGGGAAGTTATCATGGCCGGCTTCGGCAGGAATCAAGGTGTAAGTATCCCGTCCCGAAGAGAAGGTTGGGGCGGAGTGGTTGTCGATTCCTGGGGAGATTCCCTCTGTCGTGCGGGAGGCGGGGATATGGCCGTCGCTGAGCTGGGCTACCGCTTCTTGCAGCTGATGGATGTCCTTCTGCATATCGAACAGCACGCTGTAGAGGATTTCCCGTTCGTTCATGCCGTTGGTGTTGCCGCTTTTGCCAAGAAGCACCGGAAGGCGGGACACGTTCATGTCGGGCAGCGAGCGTTTCAAGGCTTCCGCACTCAACGTGCGGTCTTTCTCTATGATGGTGATTTGCTCGCTGACGTTCTTCAGTTGCCGCACATTGCCCGGCCAAGGGTAGGAGGTCAGCAACTGCCGGGCTTCTTCGCTGAGGACCAAAGGCGGGATATGGTATTTCTCGCTGGTGTCGGTGGAGAACTTGCGGAATAGCAGCTCGATGTCTTCCGGGCGTTGGCGCAAGGAAGGCACTTGGATCGTGATGGCGTTGAGGCGGTAGTAGAGGTCTTCCCGGAAGCGGCCCAACTGGATCTGCTCAGGCACGTTCACGTTGGTGGCGGCTACTACCCGTACATTGGTTTTCTGCGCTTTGGACGAACCTACTTTGAGGAATTCTCCGGTTTCCAGGACGCGCAGCAGGCGGACCTGGGTACTGAGCGGAAGCTCGGCCACTTCATCCAGGAAGATGGTCCCTCCGTTGGCTTCCTCGAAATAACCTTTCCGCGCTTCGCGGGCATCGGTGAACGATCCTTTTTCATGTCCGAAGAGTTCGGAATCTATCGTGCCCTCGGGTATCGCCCCGCAGTTGATGGCTACGTAGCTGTTGTGTTTGCGGGCGCTCAACTCGTGGATGATTTTCGGGAAGAATTCCTTTCCCGATCCGCTTTCGCCCAATACCAAGACGCTCAGGTCCGTGTTGGCAACCTGGGCGGCGATGTCTATGGCTCGGTTGAGCAAGGGGGAATTACCGATGATGCCGAACCGCTGTTTTATGCTTTGAATGTCCATGATGGCTGTTTTAGCTGTACCGGGCTTTGAAGCCGCTTGCTGCCGCTTTCCGGCGCGTGAATCTTTGTGCAAGCGGGAGTTCTTTGTTGCGGCTTCAATAGGCCAAGTTTCAAAGTTACGCAAAATTTCGACAGGTTTGCTAAAATCTCCGCTTAAGGCAGGTTCCGAATTTATAGGACACGCCTTAATACAGGCATCCGAAGAGCCACAAAGGGATTCGGTTGCCATTCCCCACTTCCACATTGTCGATGGCCAGATAACTGTCGGGCAGGTTGGCGATTTGGTCGAAGGTTTTCTGTGCGCCGCCTACTTCAAACAGGTATTTGTTGTTGGCTAAGAAATCCCCCTGCTTGGGCATGGACAACGATGTCACGGCTCCCACTTGGTTGGCAAAAAAAGTTTCGCGTTGGGTGCCTTTGGAAATGCGGCAGCCTAAAGCTTTCATCAAGTTTGTGTTTTCGAGATAAATCTTTTTGGGCCCGACCAAGTGCTTGTAGTCTTTTGCTTTGTCTGTCAGTAAATTGAGTAGGGCTGCTTTTTCTAACCAATAGAGCATTTTCAGGGTTTGGTCTCGGGTCGATTCCAGGCTTGCCGAAAGTTGGCGGATGTTGGGTTCCAAGGGGATGTTTTCCGCAATGACCATCAATAGCTTTTTTATCTTTTGCTTGGTCGCATAGGTTATCGATTCCTCTATGGCTGCAATATCGCTGTCTATGACTAGCTGTGTCACTTCTCCAATGCGTGCAGGATAGTCTTTCCCGCTTGTTTTGTAATAGGGGTAGTAACCGGCGTCAAGGTATTTTTCAAAATATTTCAGCACTTTTATCCCGGATATTGCATTCATGGCATAGCGGACGTGCTCCTTTAGGAGTTCTTCGAGCGAAAGGGGATGCAAGGTGGCGATGCCTTCGTATTCAAGATATTCCCGGAACGACAAGCCCTTCAGGGAGTATAAGGATTGGCGGCGAGATAAGTCCACTTTTGAGTTGTCGATGGCCAGCATCGCCGAACCGGTATAGACGATATTCAAATCGGGGTAGCTGTCGTACAGGTTTTTGATGAATAGTGTCCAATTCGGGTATTTATGCACCTCGTCAAAGAATATATAGTGTACACCGTGCGTGTACAGGAACTCTACTAAGTCTTCTGCCCGATGGTTTTGGAACCAAAGATTGTCTAACGACACATAGAATACGTCATCGATATTTGTAAAGTTCTCCTTTATCCGTTGCAAGAGCAGGGTCGTTTTTCCAACACCACGTGCGCCTTTGATACCCAGCAGCCTTGCATCCCAGTTGATTTGCTTGTAAAGGTATCTTTTGAATTTCAGGTTTGTGGATGCCAAATTTCTGTGGTAAATGTTTAATAATGGCTGGATGTCGGAATATTCCATGGCAGTTTTATGTTTTGACGATTGCAAATATATAAAAACACTTTTGTAGAAGTGCATTTTTGTCAAAAAAACACTTTTGCAGAAGTGTATTTTGCATAAAAAAACACTTTTGTAGAGGTGAAAATTGTGATGATGAGATACGAGGCGTGTGAGGGTGAAAGCGAGCGTACTTAGTGACAATCAAAGAGTTTTGTTAGAACGATCCAGATGCGGTGCATCGATTTGTTGAGGGCACGTATAGGCGATGTGCCAAAGTAGGTGGGATTTGAAATCCTCAGGACGATTGGCAATCTAGGGTATTGTATTTTAGATTTTTGTCAGAAAGGGCAAGATGCGAGGCATCGAGCCGTAGGCCCAAAGGCGGCTAAGGGAGGTGTGTCAGAATGGGTGAGATACGAGGCGCGCGAGGGTGAAGGCGAGGGAGCGTACTTATGTACGTGACCGAGCCTGAATCCCTCGCGCAACGAAGTAGATTACCTATTATCACACACCGACTTTATTTCATGTTGGTGTACACATTTTGCACATCATCATCCTCCTCAATCCTGTCGATAAGCTTCTGCACGTCTTCCTGTTCGGCTTCGCTTAACTCCTTGGTATCGGTAGGGATGCGGTCGAAACGGGCGCTGACCAGTTCAAAGCCGTTGCTTTCGATGTACTTCTGGATATCGCCGTAGGCTTCGAAAGGCGCGTAAATCGTGATGTTGCCGGTTTCGTCATCCATGAAGATTTCATCGATGCCGCAGTCGATCAGTTCCAGTTCCAGCTCTTCCATATCAACCCCGTCCTTGGGCTTGATGTTGAAAACGCATTTGTGCTCGAACATGAAGGAAAGGCAGCCGGTCACGCCCAAAGAGCAGCCCGCTTTCGTGAAGTACGAGCGCAGGTTGGCTACCGTGCGCTGGTGGTTGTCGGTGGCTGTTTCAATCAGGATGCCGATGCCGTGGGGGCCGTATCCTTCATATACGATTTCCTTGTAGTCTTTCTGGTCCTTTTCCGTGGCACGTTTGATAGCCCGTTCGATGTTGTCCTTGGGCATGTTTTCCGACTTGGCCGTCTGGATAATGGCTCTCAGACGGGGGTTCGTAGCCGGGTCGCTTCCGTTCTTGGCTGCAATCGTGATTTCCTTGCCCAGGCGGGTGAAGGTGCGGGCCATGTTGCCCCAGCGTTTGAATTTGCGGGCTTTTCTATACTCAAATGCTCTTCCCATATTTAAATGAATTATACTGTTTGTACTCTTGTTATGGCTGGGTTTCTCGGGCGCGTCTGCGGCGTTGTCGGCGCGGGCTGTTCAGTCACGTACAGAAGTACGCTCCTTCACATCCCTTTGCCTCCGGCCTTGCATCCGCATCCCGATAAATCCCAGCCTGCTAAAATGGCTGTTTTACCGCATGCCGCAGATTTTCTTCGTGTTCCAGTAAATCCCAGCTTGCTAATCGGCTATCCTAATGCTTGCCACAATCTTTTTCGCATCGATAAATCCCAGCCTTCTAAACTCGCTGTTTTACCGCATGCCGCAGATTTCCTTCGTGTTCCAGTAAATCCCAGCCTGCTAATCTGCTGGGTTTTCTCGAATGCATCTGCTTCGTTGCACTTCCTTGGCGGAATCCTCATGTACGGAAGTACGCTCCGGTTCGCCTGCGGTCGTGCGCCTTGCATCTGCTATTCGATAAATCCCAGCCTGGTGAACTGGCTGTTTTACCGCATGCCGCAGATTTTCTTCGTGTCCCGATAAATCCTAGCTGGGGCTAAAAGCGGAAGTTCGCCTGCGTTCCGTGCCTTACGGATTACCGGCGGCGCTGCTGGGCCTGCTGCCGGGCTATTTCCTGCTGGCGTTTGGCCATTTCTTCCAAGCGAGCTTGGAAACGGGATTTCTTGACCGGTTTCTTCTTGTTCTCCTGAATCTGGGCCAACACCTTTTCATCGTTGATCATCTTGCGGATCAAGAACATCTGCAAGAAAGTGAACAGCGAGGAAAGCGTGTAGTAGTAGTTCAAGGCAGAAGAGTAGTTGTTGAGGAAGAACAGCAGCATGACCGGCATGAAATACATCATGAACTTCATGCCAGGCATCGCATTGGTCTGCGCCTGGTTCTTCATCGTCATGTGCGTGTAAAGCAGGTTCGAGATGGCCATTGTCAGCGCGAACAAGCTTACATGGTCTCCGTACCAAGGAATATTGAACGGCAGGTTCAGGATGCTGTCGTAGCTGGAAAGGTCGTCGGCCCAGAGGAAACTTTGCTGGCGGAGCTCGATGGAGGCCGGGAAGAAACGGAACATCGCGTAGATGATAGGCAGCTGCAGCAGCATCGGGATGCAGCCCGCCATCGGGCTGATACCCGCCCGCTTGTAGAGCGTCATCATCGCCTTCTGCTTCTCCATGGCCTGTTCCTGCTTGGGGTATTTCTTGTTGAGCTCGGCGATTTCCGGCTGGATTACCCGCATCTTGGCTGAAGAAGCGTAGGACTTGTAGGTCATCGGGGAAATGACAATCTTTAGCAAGATGGTCAGGATCAAGATAATGATACCGTAGTTGACCCCTTTGGCTTCCAAGAAGTCAAAGATAGGGATAACGGCCACACGGTTAATCCATTGAATCAGGAAGAATCCCCATCCCAATGGAATCTGGCGTTCCAGATCCAGGTTGTAATCGCGCAGGATCCGGAACTTGTTCGGCCCGGCGTACAGTTCCATGCCGAAGTGCTCTTGGGCATCTCCCGTATAAGGAATCCCGATGGTAGCTTCCATGTCTTTCAGATAGTCGGGCGAGGCTTGCCGACGGGTGTAGTTCCGGATATCGGCCGATGGGAATTCGCTGTCGGCAATCAGGGTCATGCTGAAGAACTGCTGCTTGAACGAAATCCATTTGGACGGCGTGGTCAGCTCTTCCTCATCGTCTTTTGTGCCTTTCAAGTATTGCACCTTGTCGGTGGTAGGCTTGTAATATACCGATGTATTCATGCTTTCCATGCCGGAGGGTTTCTCCAGGCATTCCAGGCGGGCGTTCCACACCATATCTATAAAGGAAGTGTTGGACGCAATCAGGTTTTCGGTATTGACAAAGTTGACATCGAAGCCCATCATGTACTGGTTGCCGCGGATCGTATAGACGAACTCGATGTAGCGGCTCTTGTCGAAAAGGGGCAGGGTCGCGGTGTCGATGCCGGCTCCGTTGGGGTAGAGACGCATCCGGACTTCCACGCTGTCGTTGCCTTCCACCTTGGTGGTCTGGGGCATCAGGCATTCAAAGTAGTAGCGGTCGGTGCGGATATTGCGGTTTTGGGCAAAGAACTGGAGGTAGAAATCGGAACGGTTCTCGTCGAAAAGAACCAGATCTTCCTTCTTGTAGGTCAGATATTCTTTGAGGGTGATGCCGGCGATTCGTCCGCCTTTGGTGTTGAAATCCAAGGTATAGACCTCGTTTTCTATCTGGAAATGCTGATCCTGTCCTTCGGCGGCGGCAGAAAACGGGTGGGAGGCATCGAAATGGCTCTTGGCGGCATTCCCGTTCTGTGAACTTGCCTGTGCGGCTGGATTATCTCCGGCTTCGAAGGAAGCGGGCTTGCCCGTTCCTGTGGAAAAATCGTCTGTCTGGGATTGTTGCGATGCGTACTCGGCCGCTGCTGCCTCTCTTTGTTTCTCCATCTTGCTGGTCTGCCAGTAGGAAAATCCTAACAGGACCAGGAACATCAGGACAAGGCCGATAAGACTCTGTTTGCTCATTCGTTTTTATATAGAAAAAGTTCCATGCAGCGTTTTTTTGAGCCGGCTTTGCCGGGTTGGGCATCAATCTATTGATTTCGATTTGGATAGCTTGAATGCCAAGGCTGCAAAACGGGCAAAGGTAGGTAAAAAATGGGTTTTGGCAAATTCGTGTTTCGGGGCGTTCGGCTTGGCAAGTCTCTGGTTGGCGTGTGTTTCCTTTGGATTTCCATATCTTGGAAAATTTGTACTTTTGCTTTTTAGTTCGAAGCGGATTGCCTGTTGGAATCCATTTTTGGATGGTGCTGAAAAGACAAGGCGCAGGGATACCATGGCAGCTTGTCCATTCGGTTGCTTCAGCTGGCATCGGCCGAGAAAAAGAAGAATTAATCCTAAAACTACCAATATGAGCTTTAGAATCGTAGTATTGGCCAAGCAGGTTCCCGATACCCGCAACGTGGGCAAAGATGCCATGAAAGGGGACGGGACCATCAACCGGGCCGCGCTTCCGGCTATTTACAACCCGGAAGACCTCAACGCCCTGGAAATGGCCATCGAGATGAAAGAACGAATCAAAGATGCCGAAATCGTGGTGGTCACGATGGGACCCGGCCGCGCTGCTGAAATCGTGCGCGAGTCGATGTACCGGGGCGCGGACGGCGGCTGCTTGATCAGCGACATGAAGTTCGCCGGTGCCGACACCTTGGCCACTTCCTATACCTTGTCGATGGCTTTGCGCAAGCTGTCTCCTTACAATGTGTTGATTTGCGGCCGTCAGGCTATCGACGGGGATACCGCCCAGGTGGGCCCGCAGACGGCTGAGAAATTGGGCATCCCCCAGATTACATACGCCGAGGAACTGGTGGACGTGGACGAGAAGTCCGTGACCATCAAGCGCCGTTTGGAAAGAGGGGTGGAAACCGTCAAGGCTCCGCTGCCCTGCCTGGTCACTGTCCATGGTTCGGCCAAGGAATGCCGTCCCCGTCATGCGATTCGTGTGATGCAGTACAAGTACGCGGCCACGCCGAGCGAACTGGCTTCGGCCGACGAAACCCGCAAGGCCCGCGTGGCGGCCAAGCCGGAACTGCAAATCAAGGAATGGACAGCCGCCGATTTGGCTGCCGACCCGGACCGTCTGGGTCTGGCCGGTTCGCCTACCAAGGTGAAGAAAATCGACAACGTGGTGCTGGTCCACAAGGAAGCCAAGGTGATGGACGCTTCGGATGCTTCCATCGATGGTTTGATGAAAGAATTGATTTCCACCCATATCGTAGGATAATCCGGGGAGTGGCAAACAGCCTTCTTTTCGAGGTCGCTTAGGCTTCGCAGGCAGGAAGGCCTAAAAAAGAAAGAAATGAGTAACGTATTTGTATATTGCGAAGTAACCGAAGAACGCGGCATTGCTGACGTGAGCTTGGAACTGCTCTCCAAGGGCCGCAAACTGGCCGACACTTTGGGCTGCCAATTGGAAGCCATTGTGATTGGAAGCCAGGTCAAGGAGCTGGAACAGACACTGTATCCTTACGGCGTGGATGTGATCCACTATGCCGACGATGCCCGCCTGTTCCCCTTCACCACCTTGCCCCATACCTCGATTGTGGTAGGTCTGGCCAAGGAATTCAAGCCCGAAATCTTGTTGTTCGGGGCTACCTCGGTAGGCCGTGACATGGCACCGCGCGTGGCTTCCAACCTTTTGTGCGGATTGACGGCCGACTGCACTTCCTTGGAAATCGGGGATCACGAGGAAAAGAAAACCAACACCGTCTATAAGAACCTGCTTTACCAGATTCGTCCGGCTTTTGGCGGCAACATCATCGCCACGATTGTCAACCCTCAGACCCGTCCCCAGATGGCCACGGTTCGCGAAGGGGTGATGAAGAAGGAAATCTATAAGGCCGATTACAAAGGCGTTGTGAAGAAGGTGGATGTGGCCAAGTATGTGTCGGATACCGATTTCTGCTGCCAGATCATCGACCGTGCCATCGAAGCCCAGAAGGTGAACATCAAGGGGGCTCAAATTATCGTGGCCGGCGGCTACGGGGTGGGCAGCCGGGAAAACTTCAAGCTGCTTTACGAATTAGCCGAAGTGCTTGGCGGCGAAGTGGGTGCCACCCGTGCGGCGGTGGATGCCGGTTTCATCGAACATGAACGCCAGATCGGGCAGACCGGGGTGACCGTGCGTCCCAAGCTCTATATCGCTTGCGGTATTTCCGGTTCGGTGCAGCATCGTGCCGGGATGGATCAGTCGGGCAAAATCATCAGCATCAATACCGATTCGGAAGCGCCGATGAACGCGATTGCCGATTATGTGATCAATGGTTCGGTGATGGATGTGTTGCCGAAGATGATCAAGTATTATAAGGCCAACTCCAAATAAACGTGCGGCGTGTGATAACGGGCAATCTACTTGGTTGCGCTCCCTCGACGGAGTTCTCACGCTCCGGTTCGCCTTCGGTCGTGCGCCTGGCATCTTACCCGTTCTGACACGAAACTTTGAATTGCCGAGAGCTACGGTGATTGGGCAGTTCGAGATTATTTTTAGAAACACCTAAAATCGAGGTTATGAATTTTTACAGTGATAACGAAGCGTTGAAGTTTCATCTCAATCATCCCACGATGCGCAAATGCGTGGACATGAAAGAGAATGGATACACAGACAAGGAAAAATACGATTACGCGCCTGAGAACTTCGAAGACGCGATGGACAGCTATGAAAAGGTGATGGAAATCATCGGCGATATTTCGGCCAATGTGCTGGATGTGAATGCCGAGGATGTGGATCACGAAGGTCCTGAGGTTATTGACGGCCATGTGAAGTATGCCCGTGGCACGCAGGAGAACCACGATGTGCTGACCCGTGCCGGGGTTTATGGCATCGCTTTGCCGCGCAAGTACAACGGTTTGAATTTCTCGTATGTGCCTTATGTGATGGCGGCCGAAATCGTGTCTCGCGGGGATGCGGGCTTTGCCAATATCTGGGGCTTGCAGGACTGCGCCGAGACCATTTACGAATACGCCAGCGAGGATATCAAGGACGAGTTCCTGCCGCGGATCCATGATGGCAAGACCTGCTCGATGGACTTGACCGAGCCGGATGCCGGTTCGGACTTGCAGGCCGTGCAGCTGAAGGCTACTTATGACGAAGCCAAGGGCATGTGGATGCTCAACGGGGTGAAGCGTTTCATCACCAACGGGGATGCCGATATCAAATTGGTACTGGCCCGTTCGGAAGAAGGCACGCACGACGGCCGCGGCTTGTCGTATTTCGTGCATGACCGCAACTGGGGCGGGGTACGGGTAAGGCGTATCGAGAACAAGCTCGGTATCAAAGGCTCGCCGACTTGCGAATTGGTATTTACCAATGCGCCTGCCAAATTGGTGGGCGACCGCAAGCTGGGTCTGATCAAATACGTGATGTCGCTGATGAACGGGGCTCGTCTCGGGGTCGGTGCTCAGTCGGTGGGCGTTTCCGAGGCTGCTTACCGCGCGGCTTTGAAGTATGCCGGCGAACGCGAGCAGTTCGGCAAGGCGATTATCGAGTTCCCGGCCGTCTATGAGATGCTGGCGTTGATGAAGGCCAAATTGGATGCTTCCCGTTCGGTATTGTACGAAACCGCCCGTGCCGTGGATCTGAGCAAGTCCTATGCCGCCATGGTGAACGAAGGGCAGAAGCTGACGCCCGAACAGCGTGCCGAGATGAAGCTCTACCAGCGCAACGCGGATTTGCTGACGCCTATCTTGAAGATGTTCTCCAGCGAATATGCCAACCAGGTGACTTACGATGCGATCCAGATTCACGGGGGAACCGGCTATATGAAGGATTTCCCGGTGGAACGCTATTACCGCGATGCCCGTATCCTGACCATTTACGAAGGTACTTCGCAGTTGCAGGTAGTGGCGGCAATCCGCAACGTGCTCAACGGCACGGCTTCCAAGCTGATTGAAAGCTACGAGGCGGAAGGAATCAAGCCGGAATTGCAGCCTTTGCGCGACACCTTGAAGAAGATGCACGAGGCTTTGAACCAGGCGGTGGATACGGTGAAAGGCTTGGACAACAACGAGGCGGTGGATTTCAACGCCCGCCGTTTGGTGGAAATGGCCGGATACACGATTCTGGGCAATCTGGTGATGCTGGATGCCACCCGCAGCGATATGTTCCGCAAGAGCGCCGAAGTCTTTGTGGACTATGGACGCAGCATGGTGGCTCGTCACGCGGATTTCATCGCTTCGTTCCGCAACGAGAAGATGGAGTATTACAAGTAGAAAGGCAGCTTTTCAGGATAGCCGTTTGGAACAGGGCATGTTGGATCCTTCGGGTTTGGCATGCCCTATTTTTGAACACATTTATTGACTTTGCCGTATGAAACGGTTCGTCTTGTTCGTTTTGGGGATGCTGTTGCCTTTGGCTGTTTCCGGGCAAGGGGTGATGGAGGGCTTTTCTTTTCTGGAAACAAGGCAGCTTCGAGATACGGCGGAGTACTATTTCAATAAGAAATCCTACGATACGGCATTGGTTTGCTATGCTTTGCTGGCCAACATGCCCTTGAAAGGGAAGGATGCAGACAGTTTGGAATGGGTGGTGCAAGCCATGAACGCCCAAGGCGTGCTTTATTACTGGATGTCGGATTACCGGAAATCCTACGAGTGTCTGATTAATGCATTGGATTTGTGTGAAAAATCAGGGATTGATACATATAAATACAAGATACTGCTCAATATAGGAAACATTTACTATCGTTTTGACCGGATGGGTCTGGCCAAGGATTATTATTCAAAGGCATTGGCTTCCTGCCGGGACAGCGCGGACCAGATTATACTGGCCAGCAATATCGGTTCTGTCTATTTGGGAAACGGCAGCTTGGACACGGCATTGACCTATTTCGATTATGCCGAAACCTTGAGCCGCCGTTGCGGCAATATGTATCTGGGCGGGGTCCAGAACAACAAGGCGTCCCTGTTTTTCAAGAAAAAGGATTACGATTCGGCTTTCTTTTATTGGCATCAAGCTTTGGAGGAATCCTCGGGGGATGCCGAGATCCAGGCATTGAGCTATTCGGACTTGGGAAGGCTGTTTCTGGAAAGGGGGAATGCGGATTCGGCCTTGCATTATGTGCGCTTGTCGAATGCCATTGCCTCTGCGAGCAACAATCGGAACGTGCAGACGGAGAATTACCGCCTTTTGTCGCGGATAGCCGAAGCCAAGGGTGAAAGGGATAAGGCTTTCGATTATTATAAGTCGTATGCGGACATGAAGGACTCCTTGTTCAATGTGGAGAAATTCGGGGAAATAAACCACTTGCAGCGTTCTTACGAGATGTCGAAGGTCGATAGCCAGATAAACCGTCTGGTGATGGAGCAACAGGTCAAGGATCAGGTGCTTCGGTACCGGACGGTCAGCTTGTGGGTTGTCGTTTTGGCCTTGATAGGAGTGAGCGGAATCTTGGTATTCATGTACTTGCAGCACAAGAAACTGAATAGGGCGTACAATTCGTTGGTGGAGAAAAGTCTCCGGATAGCCGAATATCAGGAAGAAGCAGCGGTGAAGCGCAGGAAAGACGCTTTGCAGGAAAAGGTTTCAGCCGAGAATCCGGTAGCGGGAAAAATGCAAGAGGACAAAACGCAGGACGAGTTGCTTGACAGGATTCTGCAGGTCATGGACGATACGGAGACGATTTGCGATTCGGAATTTTCGATAGAGAAATTAGCCATGATGGTACAGAGCAACCATACCTCGGTTTCTCAGAGTATCAACGCCGGTTTGAACAGGAATTTCCGCTCGTTTCTGAATTCGTACCGGATACGGGAGGCGCAGCGGATCCTGGCTATGCCGGATGCGAACAAGTACACGATTGAAGCGATTGCCGCCCGGGTAGGCTTCAAGTCCCGGAGCGGATTCATCAATGTTTTCAAGGAAACCACCGGAGTGACCCCTTCTTTTTATCTTAAATCCGTTCGGGAGCAGGTGGGCGTTTCGCGGCCGTTCTAAGATTTTAGATTTTCTTTTGATTGGATTGAGAGGAAGGCTGCCACGATTTTGCCTTCTTTTGGGTCTGCTGTATGCCGTCTGAAAGTCCTTTTGGGGATTTTCGCATTCTCCAAGCCGCTGTATTTGCGGAAAGGGATACTACGTGGATGTTTTTGTAATTTTCTGATTATTAGTATTGATAATTACGTTTCTGTACAAAATTGACAAATTTGAACATACTGGATTCCGGGGCGGAGCGGATGGATTCGATTGGTTTTTATATTTGCG
>JADIMZ010000056.1 GCA_017694335.1 Candidatus Pullibacteroides excrementavium | reverse complement strand
CTCTTACACCCCTATAAAAGAAATGCGCTCTGATGCATCCCCACAAACAAAACCCATTCATACACAAACATTTGCCATCCTATCGCACCAAAGCGCACTCCATGATCGGCATCAAAGCGCATTTCATCGTTGACTCCGCCTCAAAACTCGTAGACAGCGTTGCCGACTCGTGTTTTTAGTCCTATCAAAGCGCATTTCATCATTGAATCCGCCTCAAAACACTTAAAACAACCTATCCCTCGTATCGTTTTCGACCAAATCCTGCAAACGCTCCAGCAGCTGCTGCTTCAAACCACCCTCCGGCATCTTGGCCAGCTCCTCCCGGATCAAGGCATCCCCGGCCTGACGGGTTTCGGGAGTAGCATAATCCTTCAGATATTCCGCCAAGGTCATCAAAGCGTTCGGCGTGCAGAACTTCCCGATGAAACCCGGAATCGCATATTCCATGAAATGCTCCCCGGTACGTCCCACACGGTAGCAGGAAGTACAGAATGAAGGTATGAACTTCTGTTCCAGCAGCCAGCGAATCGCTTCATCCAAGCTCCGGTTGTCGGCTATCTGGAACTGTTCCTTTTCCAAATCCTGCGCCTCCTTGTTCGATGCCTTTTCATGGTAAGCCCCGATTTCCAGACGGGTTCCCGCATCGATTTGCGAAACCCCGAACTGCATCACCGCATCCCGTACCGACTGGTTTTCACGCGCCGTCATAATCAAACCCGTATAAGGAACTGCCAAACGGAGCACCGCTACCAACTGCTTGAATTCCTCATCGCTCGTCTGGTAACGGAGATCCAAATCCAAACCATGCGCAGGCTGGATACGAGGGAAGCTGATCGTATGGGGTCCCACATTGTAACGCTGCTGCAAATGAAGCGAATGCGACACCAACCCCATGACTTCAAACCTCCAGTCGTACAAGCCGAACAAAGCCCCGATGCCCATATCGTCGCATCCGGCTTCAAACGCCCGGTCCATCGCGTTCAGACGCCACATATAATCCCCCTTGCGCGTATTGGCCGGATGGAACTTCCTGTAAGCCTCCTTGTTATAAGTCTCCTGGAAAATCTGGTAAGTGCCGATACCGGCCGCCTTCACCGTCCGGAAACCTTCGATATCCAAAGGCGCCGCATTGATATTGACCCGACGGATTTCCCCATGGCCCTCCTTGGTAGAATAGACAATATCGACCGTATGGGCAATGTATTCCGGACTGTATTTGGGAGATTCCCCGTAAACCAGGATCAGCCGTTTATGGCCTTCCCGTTCCAATCCCTTCACCTCTTCCACCAATTCCTCATCGGTCAGCGTCCGCCGGACCGCCGTGGTCAGGCTTCGGCGGAAACCGCAGTACTTGCAATCGTTCATGCAGTAATTGCCGATATACAGGGGCGCGAACAGCACAATCCGGTTCCCGTAGATTTCTCGTTTCAGCTTCCGGGCCGCCTCATAAACCGTCTCCAACAAGTCGGGACTCTTCACCGCCAGCAGCGCGGCCGTCTCGTCCAATGTCAAAGCTTTCTTTTCCAAGCTCTTGGACAGAATTTCAGCCACTTTCCCCTTGTCTTCCTTCTGTCCGAGCAAATCCATGATAAGGGCATCATCGATAAAATCGACCGCCCCTTTTGTCAGACTAAAATCCATATTTATTCGTTTTTCTATTCATCATACATACTTTCGATGCCCATTTCCGATGCCAAGCGGCGGGGAATCCGACACCCCTCGCGTCGGAGCGCCATTCCCCAAAAACCACAGTATCTCCTGCAAAGAGAAGAAAACTGACCGCGCGCCGGAGCGGCGTGTCAGAACGGGCAAGATACGAGGCGTCGCGAGGGTGAGAAAAGCGGAGCATACTTCTGTATGTGAGCATTTTCGAACCCCTCACGCAACGAAGTAGATTGCCCGTTATCACACGCCGCCTATCCCGTTATCGCACGCCGCCTATAATATATTGGCCAGCTGCTCCTTAATCTTCTCCAGCTCATCCTTCATCCGCACCACCAGCTTCTGGATGTCCGCTTCATTGGCTTTCGATCCCAAGGTATTGATTTCCCGTCCCATTTCCTGGGCGATGAAACCTAATTTCCGGCCGGGCGCCGCTTCGGCATCCATCGTATCCTTAAAATAGCGGCAATGCTTGCGCAGACGGACCTTCTCCTCGGTGATATCCAGCTTCTCCAGATAGTAAATCATTTCCTGCTCCAAACGGTTCCGGTCTATCTCCACGGAAAGATTCAGGTCGGCAAGCTGCTTTTCCATCTTCTGGCGGATATTGGGAACCCGCTGCTGTTCAAAAGGCTCAACCTGCGCGAGCAAATCTTCTATCAGCTCCACCCGCATCCGGAAATCCTTGGCCAAGACCTCCCCTTCCTGCTGTCGGCTGGCATCGGCCAAAGCCACAGCTTGATCCAAAGTACCGAGAATCGACTCCTTGAAAGCCTCCGTCGGCACTTCTTCCTTGTCTTCCACCACCACGCCCGGCAAAGTGAAAACAATGGCCGGTTCGGGCAAGCTGCCAGACCATTTCTTCATCAGCAAATTCGTGGTCAAGGCATGGAAATCTTCCCAGTAACGCTCCACTTGCGCCGTATTTATATGATAGGCTGCCGCTTGTGCCGCATCGGCGAGCTGCTGCACGGACAAAACGCACTCCACCTTGCCCCGCTGCATCACCGCTGCAATCCTGGTTCGGAAAAGAGGCTCCAATTCCCGGAATTCGGAAGGCAGTTTCAAGTTCAGATCCAAGGTCTTGGAGTTGATACTCCGGACTTCCACTTGAAACATCCTGCCATCCATCTCACGCTGGCTCTTTCCGTAGCCTGTCATCGACTTTATCATGATACTGTCTTTTATCGGTTAATCATCCTCGAATTCGATCCGGAAATCGTCTTCGGTATTATATTTCTTCTTTTTCTTCAAGGTATCCCTCTTCACCGGCTTTTCCAAACCCGAAGCCTTTCCAAGCGTTGAATCCTGCCCTACCTGCCTCCGCATCTCGGCATCCTCCGGGGCTTCAATGACAAACTCACCGCTTTCCGTGCGCTGCTGCAAATCCTGCAAACGGGACTTGTCCTTGCCCCCCCCCTTCTTCCCATACTCAGCTTCAAAAGCCTCCTTCATCTGCTGCCGCTGCTCCCGCAAACGCTCTTTCGCCCCCTGCTTGGCTTTCCTGAAAGCGTACTTTATCTCCACATCCGGCAATACACCTTTGATTTCCAATGGCAAACGAAGCCTTCCATTGGATTCCTCCACCACGCCGAACTCTTCTTCCCTTTTGACTTTCATCCGTTGCTTGCGGTTCCGGCTTAACAAATCCGAAAGCGCGATATCCACTTCGTAATACACCTCATTGTCAAAGCTATGCAATCCGCTCAGGCTGAAATTGGCCGCATCGGAAACAATTTCCATCCGAGGAATCTGAATCCATTCGTCCCGGATTTCTATCTCGTTCTGCAAATCCGCAAAATGAATCAACTGCAAATCGTTCTCGCCGGTAAAACGGGAAAGTTTCTCCAAGGCCTCCATATCCTGCAGCACCCCGTCCTTGATCACCATATCCGCCTTGAGATACAGCGAAGCCGGATCGACAGCCTTCCTTGCGGGATTCCAAATACAGGAAAAGTCGATAGCCGAACTCAGGGAGCCGCCAATGTTCTTATAACCGAACTTTTTGATTCCAAAATCGTTGAATGCCTTGAAACAAGAGCCTATATCCACGGATGCCAACTCGCCGTCCAGCCCTACATTCCACAGGCTATCCTCCATTCCAAGCTCGACCCGACCGGAAAAAGAGCCTTGGAAAGCGTCCACCTGCAAGCCTTCGACCCGTACATGTCCCGGCGTATAATGCATCAAGCCTTTGACATGGGAAAGCACCATCCGAGGCAGCAAAAACCTATCCACATCCAAGCGGACATCCGCATAAAGGTGCTGCCGCAGACTTCCTCTCTTGGGTTTCCCCGAAGGATTTCCGCCCGTAGCCACCGTGTCTTCCGCCTGCATCCGCCTCTTTTCCGGATCTTCCTTCCGTCCGGCATCGCCCGATACCGAATCCTTTTCCTTGCCGCTTTCCTGTGCCCGCCTTGAAAAAGCAGCGAACCAAGCCTGCCAATAAGTCCAATCGATTTCCGGACTGCTCAAATCGGCTGTCAAAATTAAATCTTGGCCCGGCAACATCAAATAGGGCATATAATTCTCAGTGAACAGGCGAAGGTGCATTTCATTTCCCGATGCCTTGACAACAAAAGGCCTTGTCTTCAATACTTTGGAATCGAAATCCATATGCAGGCTGTCCACTTGCAGCCTATCCGCACCAGGCCAGTGCAAACTAAGCGACCGAAATTCCAAATCCCCTTTGGCTTCCATGCCGTTGAAATCCTCCACTTTCCATTGCGCAGGCTTCATGGAGGGGAAACGGTTCCGGAAATAAAGATTGCCTTGCAAGCGGCCTTGCAGGCGGACATCCGGCCAAATACCGGCAAACTGCTGCAAATCGGCAATATCCAAGGCCAAATTCCCTTGATAAAGCACTTCCGGCGATTGAAAATCATGCAAGGCGAATCTTCCGGAAAGCTTTCCCGAGGGAAAAGTCGCCTCCAATTTTTCCAAATCCAGACGGCTATGAGACCATCCTTGACGGCCTCCGTTCCGGAAAGTCCCCTTCAAATGCAGGTTCTCCGCCTTGATGCCCGACTTCCGATGCATTGCCACGCCCTGCGTATAATCGAAACCGGCCGAAAGCGTCAGCGGGCTCTGCGTATAGTCGCCTTTGATTTCCATCTCGAAGGCAATGTTCCCCTTGAAACGGTAGGCATCGAACATTTTCCGGCTCTCGGCAGGCAAAAGGGAAAGCGCATGATCCACTTGCATGGAACGGCTTCGGAAGTGGAATTCCAAATAGGGCGACTTCTTGCCGTAACGGACAAGCCCCCGGGTCCCGAACTTGGTATCCTCAATGCTGACAAGCCCTTTGTCAAGCACGAATTCCTTTGATTTCTGGTTGTTGGACAAGCGGATATCGAGCCGGGCTTTCTTGCGGGCCAGGAACACAAAGCCACCGGCTTTCATCGAATGCACATCCACCGCGCCCTCCAAGTCGAATTCCTGGCCTTTGGTATAGAGTTCGCCCCGCGCGGTCACATTCTTGAAAAGAACTTGAAAATCATGTTGGGCAGGAAGGTCGCGGTAACGAACCAAGGTATTGCGGAACAGGATCCGGCGCAGCTGGAAACGGAGATTCTGATCCGGATTCTCCCGGGTCTTCCAAATCTTGTAATTATTCTCCCCTTTTCCATAATGCTTCAAATTGAAATCCCCTCCGCTCACTACTATCTCGCGGACAATGTATTGCTTATGATAAAGGTCTTTCAGATTGAAACTCAATGAAAGGGTCTGGGCATAAAAGAGAGGCTCGTCGTCCGACTCCAGCGTGGAACTTCCTCGCACTTCCTTGAAAGTGACCGAAACCATGGGCCAATGCTGCCAGATGCCCAGCTGCACATCCTGCACTTGCACCGGGCTTTGCAGCTGTGAATTGACCCCGTCCACGATAAGCCGTTTGATCTCGTCCCGCTGCACATAAAGGTAAAGGGATGCCGCCGCGCTGAGGAACAACAAGATGCCTATCATCCAAAACAGGATGCGGAACGGCCACGGCAAACGCTTCTTGCGCCTTTTCCGAGGCAATGGAGCTTGCTCCTGGCCGGATGAGTTTCCTGCATCAAACGGGGCTTTCTTCCCCAGAACAGCTTCGGTTATCAAGATTTCTCTATCCATGAAATCAAAAATCGACAGCCCAAAGATAGCGAAAGTCGAGCGCAGAGCCAAGCCGCTCCCTTGCTTGAGCTATGCCGAGACGCATCCTATCTTCGAGTGCGGAGCACTCAAAGATAGCGAAAGTCGAGCGCAGAGCCAAGCCGCTCCCTTGCTTGAGCTATGCCGAGACCAAGCTATCTTCGGCGACAGCCAAAGATAGCGAAAGTCGAGCGCAGAGACAACGAGATTGCTCGATTGTCTCTGCCGAGACGCATCCTATCTTCGAGTGCGGAGCACTCAAAGATACACAATTCCAGCTTCCCTTATATGGCAAAAGGGCATGGGAAGCATCCCCTTGACAGGGAACAGCTCTCCACGCCCTTTTTCCTTTTGTACCGGCGATTATTCCTCTTTGGAATCCTCGGCCTCCTTGCCTTCCCCTTCTTCCGAATCCTCGTCTTCCGAATCCAAGGAATTGCTTTCCTCCTCGTCTGCCTCAGCCTCCTCTTCTTCGGATTCAGCCTCCGGGCCGCGCACTTCTATCTCGCGGACCCCATGCCCGGCATGTTCCGATTCCGGTTCAAAAGACTCCGAAGATTCAACAGCCTTGCCATCCATTTCTTCCTCATCGTCGGCAAACTCCATGTCCTTCAGCAAGGCATCGATATCCAGTTCCTCATCCCCTTTCGTATCCCAGTCTTCCTGCTCGGAGTCCGAAATCCGTTTGCGGCGTTTCTTGGGCGTGGAAGCGGCTTCCTCGATGGCTTCGGCCTCCGCCAGCTGCTCCGGCGTAAAGACCTGATCCTTGGTCACGGTCCGGCCCGGCCTTACCGACTTGCCCACATTCATCTTCAGGAAATCGATTTCCTTGTCTGTCAGGAAGCGCCATCCGCCACGAACCAAACCTTTCTTGGTCAGTTCGGCAAACAGCACCCGGTCCAGTTTGACCACCTCGTAGCCGAAATGCTCGAAGATACGCCTAACGATGCGGTTCTTGCCCGAATGCAGCTGCACGCCTACCTCCTTGCGGTCTCCGGATTCCACATAGGAAATCTCGTCCACCGTCACCAAACCATCTTCCAAATAAACCCCTTTGGAAATATCCTGCATATCCTTATGCGTCAAAGGTTTGTCCAAGGTCACATGGTAGATTTTCCGAGCCCCGTGCGAAGGGTGGGTCAGCTTCTTGGCCATATCCCCGTCGTTGGTGAACAGCAGGACGCCCGTCGTATTGCGGTCCAAGCGGCCTACCGGGTAGATACGTTCGGAACAAGCCCCGTCCAACAAATCCATGACCGTCTTTCGGTCTTCCGGATCGTCCGAAGTGGTGATATAGCCCTTAGGCTTGTTCATCAGCAGATAGACTTTCTTCTCGGCTTTCAAAGTCTGGCCGCCGAACTGCACCTTGTCGTTAGGGCCGACCAGCGTTCCCAATTGGGTGCAGATTTCCCCGTTCACGGTAATCACCCCAGTAGCAATCATCTCGTCGGCTTCCCGGCGGGAGCAAATGCCGGCATTGGCAATATATTTGTTAAGACGCACATAACCCTCGGCCTTTTTCTTGTCGTTCTCGGCATGGCGTTCCAAGTTGTAGTTCAGCTCGGCCTTGTTCAGCGCGGGACGTTTGCGACCGAAGCCCCTGTCATCGCGGCCACGGAACGAAGAACGTTCAAAACGACCGCCTTCCGGACGACGCCCGTCACGGCCGAAGCGGCCTCCGAAACCGGAACGCCCCTCAGGACGGCCTTCCCTGTAAGCGGGACCCCGACTTCCGGCATCCCGTCCGCCACGGGAGAAACGATCATCACGGGATGAGCGGTCTTCAAAACGGCCTTCTCGCGCAATACGTCCCGGACGGTCGCCGCCACGCTCCTCGCGCGAAAACCGCCCTCTCCGGTCTTCAGCCCGGGAAAAACGATCATCCCTCGAAAATACACGGTCCCGACT